>NZ_JAAVVD010000099.1:0-692 GCF_018449755.1 Variovorax sp. dw_954
GCCATCGCCTCGATGGTGGTGCGCACGACGTTGTTGTACGGGTCCTGCTCGGTCAGCGACCAACCGGAAGTCTGGCAGTGCGTGCGCAGCATCAGGCTCTTGGGGTTCTTCGGCTCGAACTCCTTCATGATCCGGCACCACAAGAGGCGCGCGGCGCGCATCTTGGCCACTTCCAGGTAGAAGTTCATGCCGATGGCCCAGAAGAAGCTCAGGCGGCCGGCGAACACGTCGACGTCCAGGCCCTTGGCCAGCGCGGTCTTCACGTACTCCTTGCCGTCGGCCAGCGTGAAGGCCAGTTCCAGCGCCTGGTTGGCGCCGGCTTCCTGCATGTGGTAGCCGCTGATCGAGATCGAGTTGAACTTGGGCATCTTGTGCGCCGTGTACTCGATGATGTCGCCGATGATGCGCATGCTCGGCGCGGGCGGGAAGATATACGTGTTGCGGACCATGAACTCCTTGAGGATGTCGTTCTGGATGGTTCCGCTCAACTGGTCCTGTGCCACGCCCTGCTCTTCGGCCGCGACCACGTAGCCGGCCAGCACCGGCAGCACGGCGCCGTTCATGGTCATGGACACGCTCACCTTGTCCAGCGGGATCTGGTCGAACAGGATCTTCATGTCCTCGACCGAGTCGATCGCCACGCCGGCCTTGCCGACGTCGCCGGTCACGCGCGGATGGTCGCTGTCGTAGCC
>NZ_JAAVVD010000100.1:0-688 GCF_018449755.1 Variovorax sp. dw_954
GGCGCCGATGTGCACGGCCTCGTCGGCCAGCTCGACATGGCGGGCTTCCTTGTCGGCGTCGGAATAGACGGCCACCGTGAGGATGCCCATCTTCTTCGCGGTCTTGATGACGCGGCAGGCGATCTCGCCTCTATTGGCGATCAGGATCTTCTTGAACATGTTGTGCTTCCTGTTCTTTCAGAGGG
This sequence comes from Variovorax sp. dw_954, assembly GCF_018449755.1. Lineage (NCBI taxonomy): Bacteria > Pseudomonadati > Pseudomonadota > Betaproteobacteria > Burkholderiales > Comamonadaceae > Variovorax > Variovorax sp. dw_954. Next base: position 186 of record NZ_JAAVVD010000100.1, read on the forward strand.
GAATGTTCCCGTGCTTGCGCCACGGGTTCTCGAGCTTCTTCTCGCGCAGCATCACCAGCGAGCGGCAGATGCGCTTGCGCGTTTCGCTCGGCAGGATCACGTCGTCGATGTAGCCGCGCGTGGAAGCCACGTACGGGTTGGCGAAGCGGGCCTTGTATTCGGCCTCGCGCGCAGCCAGCTTTTCCGGGTCGTTCTTGTCCTCGCGGAAGATGATTTCCACCGCGCCCTTGGCGCCCATCACTGCGATCTCGGCGCGTGGCCAGGCGAGGTTCACGTCGCCGCGCAGGTGCTTGGAAGCCATCACGTCGTAAGCACCGCCGTAGGCCTTGCGGGTGATGACTGTGATCTTGGGCACCGTGCATTCGGCGTACGCGTACAGCAGCTTGGCGCCGTGCTTGATGATGCCGCCGTACTCCTGGCTGGTGCCGGGCATGAAGCCGGGCACGTCGACGAAGGTGATGACCGGGATGTTGAAGGCATCGCAGAAGCGCACGAAGCGCGCC
>NZ_JAAVVD010000101.1:0-675 GCF_018449755.1 Variovorax sp. dw_954
CGCTGACCCGGCACCTCGCCAGCGACGCACGTGGCAACTGCGCGGCAAGGGTATTCAACCGATAGCGGCGCGTGTCACAGCCGCGCGCGCTTTTGGCGCAAGGCACCTGTAGACTGTTGGCGGCGCATAGCCGAGTGAGGAATAGCACCTGCGGCAGTGCTTGCAGCGAAAAGGTGCATCCAGCAACTGTGAGTCGAGCCTGAAGGCGGAAGATCGACCGCAGCGCCGACAGACATCGCGCAGCGCGTCACCGTGGATCGGGCACCGCGCATGGCGCTCGAGCTGGAATAGCCGGCTGTGATAGGCAGCGCTGATGCAGCTTGGACAAAACCGTAAGAAGGGGCTCGTGTCGTTCGTGGCGTGACAGATGCCCTCGCGCACGATGCGCCGCGAGATGCCGAGCATCCGCGCGACTCGTGCGACATCGATGCTTGCGGGCACGGCACCCTCATAGGGATCGATCGGATGGCTACACAACTGCGACATCACGAGGTGTCCTGGCAATCGATTCATGTGAGCGAATTTCCAGAGCATGCCGACCAACGATTCATAAGGCTGGAGCCAGGTGCGCTGAAACACGTACCCAAGCCGCGGGTCCAACGCGTGTTCATCCAGCGTCAGTATCGGCAGTGTCACGGCGCTGGCCCTTTCATCTCGGCGGTGCAGCGTCAAGCC
>NZ_JAAVVD010000102.1:0-652 GCF_018449755.1 Variovorax sp. dw_954
TCGCGGGCGCATCGAAGTCCTCGACAGGCAGGGCATCGAGCATCGCTGTTGCGAGTGCTATACGGTCGTCAAGAAGGAATATGACCGTCTTCTGCCCGACCGCATCGCGAGTTGAGCAGCCTCGACTTCCCGCTGCTTCCGGCGCGCGTGTTCCTCTTGTCCATGCACTATGCAGATCACTGCTGCAGGCGCATTGGTGCACTCGTTCACGACGCCGTGGCGCCTGCCCTTTCGACATCGGGCACTACGCGCCGCTGCGAAAGAAGGACGAACTCGCGTTCCAAAGTGAAATCACCGGACGCAGGGCGTGGTCAGCATCCGTCCCGAGGATGCTGAGCGATGCCGGATCGAGCGCAAAATGCCGGCCTTCGCGCGGCGGCAACAACAACCATCTCGCCGCCAGCACACGGCCGAACTGACCATGAGAGAACAGTGCCACGTTGCCGCGTTCCTTGCGCAGCCTATGCAGGAGCCGGTCCGCGCGATCGGCAACATCTGCGGGCGCTTCGCCGCCGGGGCAGCCATCCTGCCAGATGTCCCAGCCAGGCCGCTTGTTCAAGATCTCCGGCGTGCGCAGGCTCTCATAGTCGCCATAGTCCCATTCGGCCAGGTCGGGTTCTATCTCGGCGTCGGTCCCGAGTTCCGCAAGAGA
>NZ_JAAVVD010000103.1:0-650 GCF_018449755.1 Variovorax sp. dw_954
CCGCGGGCGCATCGAAGTCCTCGACAGGCAGGGCATCGAGCATCGCTGTTGCGAGTGCTATACGGTCGTCAAGAAGGAATATGACCGTCTTCTGCCCGACCGCATCGCGAGTTGAGCAGTCTCGACTTCCCGTTGCGTCCGGCGCCCGTATTCCTCTTGTCCATGCACTATGCAGATCACTGCTGCAGGCGCATTGGTGCACTCGTTCACGACGCCGTGGCGCCTGCCCTTTCGACATCGGGCACTACGCGCCGCTGCGAAAAGAGGACGAACTCGCGTTCCAAAGTGAAATCACCGGACGCAGGGCGTGGTCGGCATCCGTCCCGAGGATGCTGAGCGATGCCGGGTCGAGCGCGAAATGCCGGCCTTCGCGCGGCGGCAACAACAAATCTCGCCGCCAGTACACGGCCGAACTGACCATGAGAGAGCAGTGCCACGTTGCCGCGTTCCTTGCGCAGCCGAAGCAGGAGCCGGTCCGCGCGATCGGCAACATCTGCGGGCGCTTCGACGCCGGGGCAGCCATCCTGCCAGATGTCCCAGCCAGGCCGCTTGTTCAAGATCTCCGACGTGCGCAGGCTCTCATAGTCGCCATAGTCCCATTCGGCCAGGTCGGGTTCGATCTCGGCGTCGGTCCCGAGTCCCGCCAGGGC
>NZ_JAAVVD010000104.1:0-650 GCF_018449755.1 Variovorax sp. dw_954
TAGACGGCTTCGACCAGCGGCGACGGAGCGGTGCCAGCCGGAAAGCTCTGGCGGAACACCCTGACGATCTCGCCACTGCGGTAGGTCTCGGCCAATGCGCGGTTGACCGCCAGCCGCATGTCCGGGTCGCGTCGCATCATCAGCGAATAGCTTTCCATCGACAGGTAGTCGTTGCTGAGCCTGAGGGTCGCACCCGGCGCGCCGCCAGTGACTTCACCCACGAGGATCAGGCTGTCGGTGGCAAAGGCATCAGCCCGTCCGTCACGCACCGCGGCGATTCCGTCGGAACTGGTCTTCACCGGCACCAGGGCCGGCACGATGTCACGCGAAGACAGCCCCTTGAGCACCTGTTTCGTGGTGGTGCCAGGAATGACAGCCACCCGCTTTGCATTCAGGTCCACCGCGCGGCCAATCGACTAGGAGGCCAGCGACACGAAGGAGCTTCCCTCGACCCAGATGGGATTGCTGAAGTCGACTTGCCGCTCGCGACCCAGCGTGCGCGAAGTGCTGCCGCATTCAAGGTCGACGCTGCCGTCATTCACGGCCTGCATCCGTGTCGTTGCCGTCACGGGCACCCACTGCACGTCCAGTTTGGCCAGCTTGAGCTGGGCTTGCAGGGAACTGGCCACGCGCTTGCACAGTTCCACCGA
>NZ_JAAVVD010000105.1:0-637 GCF_018449755.1 Variovorax sp. dw_954
AGGATGGCCGCGCGGCACGCCCATGGCATGTCTGCCCTCATAGAACTCATGGAACGCGGCATAGGCGTACCACGCTTCGTCGAAGTGCAGCGCATCGACCTGGTCGGCCACCTCCGCCTTGATCTTCTCGGCGTTGTAGCAAAGGCCGTCGTAGGTGGAATTGGTGACCACGGCGATGCGCACGTTGCCCTTCGCGTTGCGCGCGATGGGGCTGGCCGCGACCTTCTGGCGGATGGCCTCGGGCGAGAACTGGTCCAGCCCGATCGGGCCGATGATGCCGTAGTCGTTGCGCGCGGGCGTGAAGTAGATCGGCGTGGCGCCGGTCATGATGAGCGAGTGCAGCAGCGACTTGTGGCAGTTGCGGTCGACGATCACCAGGTCGTCATGCCCGGCCATCGAGTGCCACACGATCTTGTTGGCGGTCGAGGTGCCGTTGGTCACGAAGTAGGTGTGGTCCGCGCCGAAGACCCGCGCCGCGTAAGCCTCCGCTTCCTTCACCGGCCCGGTGTGATCCAGCAGCGAGCCGAGTTCCGGCACCGAGATCGAAAGGTCGGAGCGCAGCGTGTTCTCACCGAAGAACGCATGCAGCGCATAGCCCACCGGCGACTTCAGGAAGCCGACGCCGCCGGCATGCCCG
>NZ_JAAVVD010000106.1:0-637 GCF_018449755.1 Variovorax sp. dw_954
CGGATGGCCGCGCGGCACACCCATGGCATGTCTGCCCTCATAGAACTCGTGGAACGCGGCATAGGCGTACCACGCTTCGTCGAAGTGCAGCGCGTCGACCTGATCGGCCACTTCCGCCTTGATCTTCTCGGCGTTGTAGCAAAGGCCGTCGTAGGTGGAGTTGGTGACCACGGCGATGCGCACGTTGCCCTTGGCGTTGCGCGCGATCGGGCTCGCCGCGACCTTCTGGCGGATGGCCTCGGGCGAGAACTGGTCCAGCCCGATCGGGCCGATGATCCCGTAGTCGTTGCGCGCGGGCGTGAAGTAGATCGGCGTGGCGCCGGTCATGATGAGCGAGTGCAGCAGCGACTTGTGGCAGTTGCGGTCAACGATCACCAGGTCGTCATGGCCGGCCATCGAATGCCACACGATCTTGTTGGCGGTCGAGGTGCCGTTGGTCACGAAGTAGGTGTGGTCCGCGCCGAAGACCTTCGCCGCATAGGCCTCGGCTTCCTTCACTGGCCCCGTGTGATCCAGCAGCGAGCCGAGTTCCGGCACCGAGATCGAAAGGTCGGAGCGCAGCGTGTTCTCACCGAAGAACGCATGCAGCGCGTAGCCCACCGGCGACTTCAGGAAGCCGACGCCGCCGGCATGCCCC
>NZ_JAAVVD010000107.1:0-602 GCF_018449755.1 Variovorax sp. dw_954
GGCGTCGGGATGTAGGTGTCGAGTGCGTCGGCCAGCTTCATGATGGCTTCTTCACCGAGCTTGCCCTTGTCGCCTTCCAGCGCCAGCTTGGCCGAGCCGTGGATGATCGGGGTGTCGTCGCCCGGGAATTCGTACTTGTCCAGCAGTTCGCGGACTTCCATTTCGACGAGCTCGAGCAGTTCGGCGTCGTCGACCATGTCGCACTTGTTCAGGAACACGATGATGTAGCCCACACCCACCTGGCGTGCCAGCAGGATGTGTTCACGGGTCTGGGGCATCGGGCCGTCAGCAGCCGAGCACACCAGAATGGCGCCGTCCATCTGGGCGGCGCCCGTGATCATGTTCTTCACATAGTCGGCGTGGCCGGGGCAGTCGACGTGGGCGTAGTGGCGGTTGGCCGTTTCGTATTCGACGTGGGCGGTGTTGATCGTGATGCCGCGGGCCTTTTCTTCGGGCGCTGCGTCGATCTGGTCGTATGCCTTGGCTTCGCCGCCGAACTTGGCCGACAGCACCGTTGCGATCGCAGCGGTCAGCGTGGTCTTGCCGTGGTCGACGTGACCGATCGTGCCGACGTTGACGTGCGGCTTGGTGCGGGTGAACTT
>NZ_JAAVVD010000108.1:0-600 GCF_018449755.1 Variovorax sp. dw_954
TGCGGCGCCCGCCCCCATCTCCGACAGGGCCAGCGAATCCCCGCCCGATGGCCCCGAGATCCTGATGCTGTCCGCGGGTTTGTCGGCATCTTCCGCTTCAAGGGTCTTGATCAACTGGTCGAGGAACAACGGAATGCCGTTTGCCAACTGTTTTTCAGTGGCGGAGCGCTGAGGCCTCAGCGCAACCTTCGACTTGCAGCGTGAAACCAGCTCCTCCCGATTGATGGCGAGAAAGTTACGCATGCTCCAGTCCTTGGCTTTTGCCGGTTCATTTATCGGATGCCGCCCGTTTGTTCTTCAAAGGCGTACGACTTCTTCTTTAACCCTTCGAGGAAGGCCGGTCTGTGCGGTGTCAAACATACACAGTGCCGCACGCGCGAAAGCCTTTCGCTGAAAACATCGCGCGCGCTGGCTCGCAAACGCACGCGGTCAATCGGCGTTGCCCCGGCGAATGGAAGTGGACATCCTGCACGGTTGTCGCTGATCGCCCTCGTGCTTGGCCAAGCAACTGCGAAGCAACGACATCAGCTACGTGTCATGGAATATTGCGGAGTACCAGCTGCGTGCGGGACGGCCGTGCGCTGCCCCGTCGCACCTAGC
>NZ_JAAVVD010000011.1:0-239924 GCF_018449755.1 Variovorax sp. dw_954
CTCATGCACCCAGGTGCCCGCGGGCAGCGGCTTGAGCGCATAGCCGATGACCACGTTGTAGCGGCGCACCTCGCCGCCCTCGGGAATGTCGACCAGCGCGACCTTGTGTGCCTGCGGCACCTTGTCCACCAGCGTGAGGCCCGAGGGGAACTCCGTGCCGGCGGGCAGCCCGCCGTCGTTGGCCACGATCGCGACGTTGTCGGCATCGTGCATGGTGATGAACAGCGGGGCGCACGTGGGGGTCGCAGACATGTCAGTCCTTCCGGAGAGGCTGGCTCAGGCAGTGAGGGAGATGCTCTCGACCCAGTTGGCCCCGCGACCCGCCGGGGCGTCGCCGACGGGCGTCAGTTCGCCGGAGGCGCTGTCGATCCCGTAAAGCCGCAAGCGATCCGATTTCTGGCCGGCGGCGATGAGGAATTGCCCGTCCGCCGTGATATTGAAGCCGCGCGGCTGCGATTCGGTCGGTGTGTGGCCGATCAGCGAAAGCGTGCCATCGGCCGCGTCGACGCGGAAGGCGGCCAGCGTGTCGGACCGGCGCTCGCTGCTGTAGAGGTAGCGGCCGTCCGGCGTCAGGTGCAGGTCGGCGGCCCATGGCTCGCCGCTGAAGCCCGGGGGCAGCGATCCGATGTTCTGCACCGGGTTCAAGGTGCCACTTGCGGCGTCGCAGACGAGCACGTCGATGCTTGCGTCCAGCTCGTTCAGCAGGTAGACGAAGCGAGCGTCAGGGCTGAAGACGAAGTGCCGCGGGCTCGCGCCTTCGTGCGGCGTGATGCTGGGCGGCGTGTTCGGCACGAGTTGCCCGGTCGCGGCATCGAAGCGGAACTGGTTCACGACCTTGCCGCCCAAGCTGGTCGAGAACACGAAGCGGTTGGACGGCGTCGCCAGGATGGCATGCGCATTCGGTCCGGTCGGCACCACCTGCTGCGTGGCCTGCACGACTCCATTGCCGTCGATGGCGTTCACCGCGATCAGGTTGCCGCCGTAGGAAGCGCTGAAGAGGTAGCGGCCGGTGAGGTCGGTCGCGATGTAGGCCATGCTTTGCGGCAGCGGGCCAGCGCCGAGCAGCGACAGCGCGCCGCTCTTCGCATCGATGGCAAAGCACACGGCCTCGCGTGGCTCCGACCGGCGCGCCGCGTAGAGGCGGTCGCGCTTCGGACTCAGCGCGAGCGGCATCACTTCACCGCCGACTTCGACCGTCTGCACCGGCGTCAGCGTGCGCAGTGCCGGGTCGAGCTGCAGGACCGAGATGTCGCCGCTCTCGGCGTTGGATACATAAACGGCGAACATCAGCTACAGAACCACATGGCCGGTGATCAGCGATGGCAGCCAGGTCGAGAACGCTGGAACATAGGTCACCAGCGTGATTGCTATGAAGATCGCCAGGTAGTAGGGCCAGGCGGTTTTCGTCGCCTCCCCGATCGATATCTTGCCGATCGCACAGCCGATGAACTGCACCGTCCCCACGGGTGGATGCACGAGCCCCAGCGCGCAGTTGAGCAGCAGCATCATGCCGAACTGCACCGGGCCCACGCCCATCTGGATCGCCAGCGGCAGGAACAGCGGCGTCGTGATCAGGATGTGGGCCGCCATGTCCAGGAAGATGCCCAGGAAGATCTGGATGATGTTGATGTACAGCAGCATGATCCACGGCGTGGTCGTCGCGGTCAGCAGCGCAGCCTCGATGGTGTCCGGGATCTCCAGGTACGCCATCTGGTAGCGCAGCATGTTCGAAACGCCGATCAACAGCAGGATCACGCCCGTGGTCTTCGAGGCCTTGGCCAGCGACTTGAACAGGTTCTTGCGGCTCATCGTGCGGTAGACGAAGACCGTCAATATCAGCGAGTAGGTCACCGCGATGGCCGCTGCCTCCGTCGCCGTGGCCACCCCTTCCATCACGCAGAACAGGATGATGACGATCACCATCAGGCCCGGGATCGCGGCGATGAACGTGCGCAGCACCGCGCCCCAGCCAGGGAAGCGTTCGACGGCGGTGGTGCCGTCGGGGCGGCGCGGGTAGCCGTACCTGGCGGCTTGCCAGTAGGCAGCCACCAGCATGCAGACCATGATCCAGAACACCGGGATCAGGCCGGCGAACATCAGGTCGCCGATCGACACGCCGCGGATCACATGCCCGCCGATTTCACCGGCGGCAGCCTGCGCCGCGAAGGCGTAGATGATCATGTTGTGCGAGGTCGGCATCAGCGCGCCCGAGAGCGACGCGTGCGTGGTCACGTTCACCGCGTAGTCGGCGCCGTAGCCTTCCTTGACCATGACCGGGATCATCACGCCGCCCATGGCCGAGGTGTCCGCCACGGGCGAGCCCGAGACGCCGCCGAACAGCGTGGAGGCCACCACGTTGGCCAGCCCCAGGCCGCCCTTCCAGTGGCCGACCAGGCTGCGCGCGAAGTTGACGATCTTGTCTGCGATGCCGCCATGCAGCATCAGCTCACCCGAGAAGATGAAGAACGGAATGGCCAGGAACGAGAACACGTTCATGCCCGACACCATCATCTGGATGGCGGTCTCGAAGGGCAGGCCCTCGAAGGCGAAGGTCAGCAGGCAACTCAGCCCGATCGCGAAAGCGACCGGCATGCCGAACAGCAGGAAGACGCCGAAACTGACAGTGAGCAGTGTCAGTGCCATGATGGAACGACCTCTTCTTCGGTGAACTGGGCAACCATGTGCTCAAGGGAAAAAAGGGTGATGAGCACGCCGGCGATCATCACTGGCAAATACCGGTACGACTCGGAGATGCCCAGCGTGGGAATGGTGTCGTGATGTGTCGAGACCGCCATCTCGCCTGCGCCGAGGAACAGCGCCACCGCAAACGCGATGCTCAGCACGTAGACGATGAACTTGCACCAGAACTGTCCGCGCGGTGGCAGCACCTTGACCAGCGAATCCAGGCCGATATGGCCGGCGTCCCGCACACCTGCGGAAGCGCCGAACATGGCGACCGAGATCACCAGCAGCAAGGCGACCTGCTCGACGTAGGCGGGCGCGTTGTTGAAGACGTAGCGAAGCACCACGCCGTACACCACGACCGACAACAGGCCGACCAGGCACAGGCACGCAAGGTACATCGCCCAGCGCGACAACCTTGCGTTCAGATGGGTAAACAAGCTCATCGCACGGCCATTACTTCGTGTTCACGATTTCCGCGACGAGGGCCTTGAGTTCAGGCGTGGTCGCGAACTTGTCCCACACCGGCTTCTCGACGTCGACAAAGCCCTTGCGGTCGATGTCCGCGGCCGGCACGATCTTGGCGCCGCCCTTGATGACGGCCGCCTTGGCGTCCTTCTCACGCGCTTCCCAGAGCTTGACGTAGTAGGGCACCGAGTCCTTCGCGGCCTTGCGGATCTGCTCTTGCTGGTCCTTGGGCAGCGTGTCCCAGATCTTCTTGGAAAACACGAGCACCTCAGGCGTCATGACGTGCATCGTTTCCGAATACACGGGCGCCGATTCGTAGTGCTTGGCTTCTTCGTACGAGGGGTAGTTGTTCTCGGCAGCGTCGACCAGGCCGGTCTTCAGGCCGGTGTAGACCTCGGCCAGGGGCATGGGCGTGGGCGATCCGCCAGCGGCGGTCACCAGGCTCACCATCAGGTCGGACGGCTGCACGCGGATCTTCATGCCCTTCATGTCGGCAACGGTCTTGACGGGCTTCTTGGCATACACCGAGCGCGCGCCACTTTCATAGAAGCACAGGCCGACGAAGCCGGCCTTCTCGAACGAGGCCAGGATCTTGTCGCCGGTCGGGCCGTACATCACCTTGCGGAAATGCTCGATGTCGCGGAACAGGAAGGGCAGCGACGGAATCACCGAATCCGGCACGATGCCGTGGAACGAGGCCGAGCTGACGCGCACCATGTCGAGCGCGCCGATCTTGACCTGCTCGACCGTGTCCTTTTCCGAACCCAGGGCGCTGTCGGCGAAGATCTTGATCTTGTCCTTGCCGCCCGAGGCCTTGGCCAGGTCGTCGCTCATCTGCTTGACGGCCATGTTGGTCGGGAAGTCCTTGGAGTGCACTTCCGCGGAACGGAAGTCGCGGGCTTGCGCGGCGCCGGCCGCCAGTGCGAGCACTGCCGTCGCGACGACGCTGAGAAGCTTGGCTTGTTTGAATTTCATCTGTCTTCCTTGGGTTGAGATGGAGACCCTCGTCTCCGATGCACTGCTTACAAAAAGGGGTGGAACCGGCGCTTCATTCAAAGGGGCCTTGCGCGGTGAAGGCGCCGCCCTGGTAGATGGCGTTCGGGTCATCGGCTGCGACCGGCGGCTGGGCCTCGACCTTGGCGCGGAACGGTTCCGATGAATCCTGCGGCACGAAGCCCAGGCGCGCGGCGGCGCTGTTGTCCCACCAGACGTCGCGATTGGCCGACATGCCGTAGACGATGGTGTGCTTCACGTCGGGCGTGAACAGGCACTTCTCGACCAGGTTGGTCAGGTCGCGGTAGCTCAGCCACGAACTCATCATCCGGCGGTTGAGTGGCTCGGGGAACGAGGAGCCGATGCGGATGCTGACCGTCTCGATGCCGTAGCGGTCGTAATAGAACTGGGCCACGTCCTCGCCGAAGGCCTTCGACAGGCCATAGTTGCCGTCGGGCCGTTTCGCGGCGGTGGCGTCGATGTGCTCGGTCTGCCTGTAGAAGCCGATCACATGGTTGGAACTGGCGAACACGATGCGCTTGCAGCCGTGGCGGCGTGCCGCTTCGTAGAGATGGAACACGCCCTTGATGTTGGCTTCAAGGATTTCCTCGAAGGGGCGCTCGACCGACACACCGCCCAGGTGGACGATGGCGTCGCAGCCGGCCACCAGTGCGTCGACCGCGGCCTTGTCGGCCAGGTCGCACACCACGACTTCTTCGTGCGGACCCTCGGCCGCGGCGGGGGCTGCAAGATCGGACACGCGAATCACGTCCGCAAAGGGACGCAAGCGCTCGCGCAGGACCTTGCCCAGGCCGCCGGCCGCGCCGGTCAGGAGCAGGCGCTTGACCTTCAGGTTGGAAGTCGACATTCAGGTCCTCCTCACGCGGGCTTCACGACATTGGTGGGCAGGTCGCGGCCGTGGTACTTCTTGTAGATGGCATTGAGCTTGCCGTTCTTGACGTTGGTCGACACCCAGGCGTTGATCCATTCCTTCAGCTTCGGCTCGCCCTTGTTCATCGTGATGCCGAGGCCCGAGTCGAGTTGCGAGAACTTCATCTCGAAGTTCTTGCCCGGGGCGCGCTTGTTGATCTCGCCCATGTTCGAAGGCGTGCTCGAGAAGATGTCGACCTGGCCAGTGACCACCGAGGTGATGAGCGTGGCGTCGTCCTCATAGCGCATGATTTCGGCGCCCTTGGCTTCCTTGGTCGTCAGCGTGTCGTTGGTGGTGGCGCGCGTGAGGCCGATCTTCTTGCCATTCAGGTCCGCGTAGCTGGCGATCTTCATGTCCTTGGGCGCGCCGACCATGATGGTGATGGCCGAATAGGGAATCGAGAAGTCGACGACCTTGGCGCGTTCCTCGGTGATCGACAAGCTGGAAATCACGAGGTCCGCGCGCTGCGCTTGCAGGGTAGGAATCCGGGCGGCGGTGGTGATCGGCACGATCTCGAGCTTCACGCCCAGGTCTTTGGCCAGTTCGGTTGCGGTATCGACGTCGGAGCCGGTGGGCTGAAGGTTCGCGTCGGCATAGCTGAACAGCGGCGTGCCGATGGCGATCGCCACGCGAACCTTGCCGGCCTTCTTGATGTCGTCGAACTGGTCGGCCAGCGCGGCGTGCGCACCGCAGGCCAGCAATACGGCGGCGATGGCGGTGCGGGCGAACATGGTCTTGGAAGTCATTGGAAGTCTCCTGGAATGATTCGTTGAATGGAAGGAACAAAAAAACGGGTGTGGCGCCTACAGGCCGTTGTCGAGGAAGGCCTTGAGCTCGGCGGTCTTCGGCGAATCGAGCATGTCGCCCGCGCCGGTTTCCCAGACCTTGCCCTGGTGCATGTAGATGATCCGGTCGGCCACGCGCTTGGCGAAGGCCATCTCGTGCGTCACCAGCAGCATGGTCATGCCGCCGGCCGCGAGGTCTTCCATCACGCGCAGCACTTCGCCGGTGAGTTGCGGGTCGAGCGCGGAAGTGACTTCGTCGAACAGCATGACCTTGGGCGACATGGCCAGCGACCGGGCAATCGCCACGCGCTGCTGCTGGCCGCCCGAGAGTTGCTCGGGATAGGCGCCGGCCTTTTCCTTCAGGCCGACCTGGTCGAGCACGCGCATGCTGACCTCGTGCGCCTCGCTGCGCGACAGCTTCTTCACGTGGCGCAGCGCCAGCATGATGTTTTCCTCGACCGTGAGGTGCGGGAAGAGGTTGTAGCTCTGGAACACGATGCCCACTTCGAGCCGCAGGCGCTTCAGGTCGACCGAGGGGCTGTCGACGCGGATGCCGGCGACTTCGATGGTGCCGCGGTCGATGGCTTCGAGCCGGTCGATGCAGCGCAAGGCCGTGCTCTTGCCCGAGCCGCTGGCGCCGATGATCGCGATCATCTCGCCCTTGGCCACTTCGAACGAGACGCCCTTGAGGACCTGGTTCGAGCCGAAGCTCTTGTACACGTCCTGGAGACTAACGATTGGCGACATTGAGCTTTTTCTCCATCGCTTCGCTCCAGCGCGACAGCGGATAGCACAGGGCGAAATAGAAGGCGCCCACGATGCTGAAGATCAGGAAGGGCTGGAAGATCGAGTTGTTGATGATCTGGCCCGCGCGTGTCAGTTCGACAAAACCGATGACCGAGGCCAGCGATGTCATCTTGATGATCTGCACCAGGAAGCCCACGGTCGGCGGCAGGGAAAGCCGCACGGCCTGCGGAATGATCACGAGGCGCAGCGTCTGCCAGCGCGAGAAGGCCAGGCACTCGGCGGCTTCCCATTGCGGCTTGGGCATGGCCTCGACGCAGCCACGCCAGATGTCGCCCAGGTAGGCGCTGACGTAGACCATCATCGCCAGCCCCGCGGCCACCAACGAGGGCAACTGGAACCCGTACACCGACAGCCCGAAGTACACGATGAACAGCAGGATCAGCAGCGGAATGCCCTGGATGCACTCGATGTACGCGACGGCCAGCCAGCGCAGCCAGGGCCGCGGCGAGATGCGCGCGAGCATCACGCCGAAGCCGCCCACCGCGCCGAGCGCGAAGGCCAGCGCGGAGAGCACCAATGTCCACCCGATCGAGGTGAACAGGTAGAGCAGGTGGGTGAGCGAGAAGCTGCCGAACATCGCTTGCCCCTATGCGGCGCCGCCGTGGCTCGCCACGTTGGCTTGCGTGGTGTCGACCATCAGCCGGCCCGAGCTGGCAGCGGCCTTGCGCAGCACGCGCCGGCGGCGGAACAGGTATTCGCCGAGCAGGCCGGTGACGAACTTGATGACGAGGGACAACACCAGGTAGAGGGCCGCCACCACGATGTACGTTTCAAGAGAACGGAAGGTGTCCGACTGCACCGTGTTGGCGATGGCCGTGAGTTCTTCCGCCGAGATCTGGGAGGCCATGGCCGAGGCCTGCATCATCAGCAGGAACTGGCTGGTGAGGGCCGGGTAGACCTTTTCGATCGACGGCTGCAGCATCACATGCCAGCCGATGCGCCATTTCGACAGTCCCAGGCATTCGGCCGCCTCGATCTGCCCGCGCGGCACCGACTCCAGCCCGGCGCGGATGATCTCTGCCGCATATGCCGCGATGTTGATGATCATCGCCAGCACCGCCGCCGCGAAGGTCGGCATGCGCACCCCGAAACTGGCCAGCCCGAAGTACAGCAGGAAGATCTGCACCAGGAAGGGCGTGTTGCGCACCACCTCGATATAGGCCGAGCACAGGCGCGCGAGCGGCTTGTTCCTGCCGCGCTTGGCAAAGGCCACCAGCGTGCCGACCGCCACGCCCACGACCACGGCCACCGCGGTCATCTTGAGCGTGAGCCAGGCCCCGTTCACGAAGACGGGCCAATAGGGAAGCAGGGGGGTGAAGTCGAGGGAGTACTTCATGGCCGGGTGGCTCGAACGTTGAACATGAAGTTTTTATCTCGTATTGTCAGTTATGTGTTGTCGTACAACGAGGCCCGAATTATGATCAAGACATGGCGATGACTGATACGGGTAATCCCTTAAAAAGAGACATGCGGGCCACAACAACAAGCACGGAAGCCGGCGCCCCCTTCGTCGGCCGCCCGCGCCAACGCGCACGCGGCCTGGCCCATGGCCTGGTCGACGACCTGAGCGACAAGATCCGCAACCAGGTGCTGCGCCCCGGCGACAAGCTGCCCACCGAATCCGAAATCATGCAGGCCTACAGCGTCAGCCGCACCGTGGTGCGCGAGGCGTTGTCGAAGCTGCAGGCGGCCGAGTTGGTCGAGACGCACCATGGCGTGGGCACCTTCGTGCTGCAGCCGCGCGCGGGAGGTGTGTTCCGGCTCGACCCGGGCGAAATCGCCGCATCGGTCGACGTGCTGGCCGTGCTCGAGCTGCGCATCAGCCTGGAGACCGAGTCGGCCGGGCTGGCCGCCAGCCGCCGTACCGACGAGCAGCTGCTGGCCATGCGCCAGGCGCTCGACGAATTCGAGAGCAACGTGTCGGCAGCAGGGGACACGGTGTCGCCCGACTTCCGCTTCCACCTGGCGATCGCCAAGGCGACCGGCAATCCGTACTTCGCGGACATCATGAGCCACCTCGGCACCACGATCATCCCGCGCACGCGCATCAGCGCCATCCGCAACAGCGACCGCGGCGGGGCCTACCTGACGCGCGTCAACCGCGAGCACGAAGAGATCTATGCCGCGATCGCGCGGCGCGACCCCGAATCAGCGCGCGCCGCCATGCGCATCCACCTGACGAACAGCCGCGAACGGCTGCGCGTGGCGCAAGAGGCCGCGCAAAAGACCGCCGCCCCCACGCCCCCGGCTTCCGAAGCCTGAGTTTTTTGAGGCTGCCCCGCTGGACGTGTTGTATTTTTAGTTGTACGATGACTGACGACGAAAATGATTGCGCTGTCATTTCGAGCGCACCTGACAAACCCTTCAAGGAGACAACAATGATTCCTGCACGTCGCTCCCTTCTTGCCGCCGGCGTGGCCAGCCTGCTGGCTGCCGCACCGATCGCGGCACTGGCCCAGGCCGCCGCGCCGGCCAACTGGCCCACCAAGCCGATCAAGATCATCGTTCCGTACCCGCCGGGCGGCTCGTCGGACATCATTGCGCGCTTCATCAGCCAGCCGCTGTCGCTGGCGCTGGGCCAACCGGTGATCGTCGAGAACCGGGCAGGCGCCAACGGCAACCTGGGTGCGGACGCCGTCTCTAAATCGGCTCCGGACGGCTACACGCTGCTGCTGTGCGACGTGGGCGCGCTGGCCATCAGCCCATCGGTCTACACCAAGCTCTCGTTCGACCCTTCGAAGGACCTGCGCGGCGTGACCATGCTGGCCTATTCGCCGCACCTGCTGGTGGTGCATCCGTCGGTCAAGGCCAGCAACCTGAAGGAACTGGTCGCCTTGTCGAAGACCAGCGACCTGAACTTCGCGGTGACCGCCACCGGCAGCGCGCCGCACCTGGCCGGCGTGGCGTTGCAGCGCGCGGTCGGCGCCAAGTGGACCTACGTGCCGTACAAGGG
The DNA here is from genome assembly GCF_018449755.1 of Variovorax sp. dw_954. Classification (NCBI taxonomy): domain Bacteria; kingdom Pseudomonadati; phylum Pseudomonadota; class Betaproteobacteria; order Burkholderiales; family Comamonadaceae; genus Variovorax; species Variovorax sp. dw_954. The sequence continues at coordinate 9,620 of NZ_JAAVVD010000011.1, forward strand.
CGGCGTGCAGGCGGTGCAGGACACCGTCGCCGGCCAGACCCAGATCCTGATGAACGGCATGCTGGCGACGCTGCCGCAAGTGCAGGGCGGCAAGCTCAAGGTGCTGGGCGTATCGAAGGCCACCCGCATGCCGCTGCTGGGCGACGTGCCGACCATCGCGGAGCAAGGCGTGCCCGGGTTCGAAACCGGCACCTGGCAAGGTGTGCGCGTGGCCAAGGGCACGCCGGACGCGATCATCCAGCGCCTGAACAAGGAACTGATCACCATCATCCGCTCCGCCGACATTCGCTCGCGCATGGCGGTACAGGGCGCAGAGGTCGTGACGATGTCTCCGGCTGAAGAGGAAGCCTTCTTCAACAAGGAGCGCGCGCGCTGGGCCAAGGTGGTCGCCGACGCCGACATCAAGCTCGATTGACCGAAGCCGCGAATCTTCCTGCTGCGGACGCCGATCTCGGGCCTGCGGTGCTCACCGTACCAGAGTACGGCTCCGCTCCTCGACCCGACCTCAACGCCCTCGCTACGGAATCTTCGCGACTTCTACGCGCGTTCTTATCGCGATTTCCGCTCCCCGTTTCTATTGCCAATCCATCCACTGAACGTTCTCAACAATGAATCCGCAAGAACTCAAGACCATCATGGGCTCCGGCCTTCTCTCGTTTCCGTTGACCGACTTCGACGCGAACGGCGACTTCAACAAGCAGGGCTATGAAAAGCGCCTCGAATGGCTGGCGCCTTATGGCGCGACCGCCTTGTTCGCAGCGGGCGGCACGGGCGAGTTCTTCTCGCTGACCGGCGCGGAATACCCCGGCATCATCAAGACGGCCGTCGACACCTGCAAGGGCGTGGTGCCGATCATTGCCGGCGCCGGCGGCCCGACGCGCTTTGCCATCGAATGCGCGCAGGCCGCCGAGAAGGCCGGCGCGCACGGCATCCTGCTGCTGCCGCATTACCTCACCGAAGCCGGCCAGGAAGGCCTGGCTGCGCACGTGGAAGCCGTGTGCAAGAGCGTGGACTTCGGCGTGATCATCTACAACCGCGGCTCGACGCGCTTCAAGCCCGAGACGCTGGCCAGGCTGGCTGAACGCAACCCCAACCTGGTCGGTTTCAAGGATGGCATCGGCGACATCGAAACCATGGTCGCGATCTACCAGCGCATGGGCGACCGCTTCGCCTACCTGGGTGGCCTGCCGACTGCCGAGGTCTATGCCGCCGCCTACAAGGCCATGGGTACGCCGGTGTACTCGTCGGCCGTGTTCAACTTCATCCCGAAGACGGCGATGGACTTCTACCACGCGGTAGCAAACGACGACATGACCACGCAGCATCGCCTGCTGAAGGACTTCTTCATGCCGTACCTCGATTTGCGCAACCGCATGCAAGGCTACGCGGTCAGCATCATCAAGGCCGGCGCGAAGATCGTCGGCCACGATGCAGGCCCGGTGCGCACGCCATTGACTGACCTGAAGGCCGACGAGATGGACATGCTCAAGGCCTTGATCGACAAGCTGGGCCCTCAAGGCCTGTAATTCGCCCGCAGGCTGCGGACGCCCGGTGCGCGCAAGGCGATCTCCGGCGGGGCCTGCAGCGGCGGGCCGGCGACGCCGGTACCGCGGTGCTCCGCGTGAAGAGTTTCCATCCGCAAGAAGAACTTCGACAACAACCCCAGGAGACGCCAAATGCTGAAGAAACTGATCCTCATCATCGCCGCCACCGTGGCACTCGCCGGTTGCGCCGGCATGTCGTCTGGCGGCGCATCGTCGCCGGGCGATGCGCAGGCCGTGGCGGCCGCCGCCGAGAAGCTGCGCGTGGCAATGATCGACCCGACACCCGCCGCGCTCAACGCGCTGGTCGCCGACGACTTGAGCTACGGGCATTCAGGCGGCAAGGTCGACACCAAGACCAGCTTCATGGCCGACCTGATGAGCGGTGCGTCGGACTTCGTGACCATCGCGATCACCGAACAGACCATCAAGATCGTCGGCAACAACGCGATCGTGCGGCACACGCTCACGGCCGACACCAACGACGGCGGCAAGCCGGGCAAGGTCACGATCAAGATCCTCGGCGTCTGGCAGAAGCAGGGCGGCGACTGGAAGCTGCTGGCGCGCCAGGCCGTTCGCCCACCGGCGCCGTGAGTGCCGCCCGGTCGTGCGCAGGCGCACGCAGCGCACAGCGCGGCGCTCGACCCGCGAACGCCATCCCATAGCCATCACACGCGGGGGCCGAAGCCGCATACGCTTCGGCCCTCACGTCTTTCCACCTCAAGGACATCCTGACATGCAACAACACGACAACCTCATCGGCGGCCAGTGGACCCCGGGCAATGCCTACAGCCCGAACCTGAACCCGTCGAACCTGGGCGACACGATCGCCGAGTACGCGCAGGGCGACGCCACGCACGTCGAAGCCGCCGTGGCCGCCGCCACCGCCGCCTTCCCGGCATGGGCCACAGGCAGCATCCAGGCCCGCTCCGATGCGCTCGACAAGATCGGCACCGAGATCCTCGCGCGGCGAGAAGAGCTTGGCACGCTGCTGTCGCGCGAAGAAGGCAAGACCAAGGCGGAGGGCATCGGCGAAGCCACGCGCGCCGGCCAGATCTTCAAGTTCTTCGCGGGTGAGTGCCTGCGCCTGTCGGGCGAGACGCTGCCTTCGGTGCGCCCGAACATCGGCGTCGAGATCACACGCGAGCCGGTCGGCGTCGTCGGCCTGATCACGCCGTGGAACTTCCCCATCGCGATTCCCGCGTGGAAGATCGCGCCCGCACTGGCCTTCGGCAATTGCGTGGTGCTGAAGCCGGCCGACCTGGTGCCGGGTTCCTCCTGGGCCCTGGCCGAGATCGTCAGCCGCTCGGGCATTCCGGCCGGCGTGTTCAACCTGGTGATGGGCCGCGGCAGCGTCATCGGCAATGCGCTCGTGAACCATCCCGGCATCCATGCGATCAGCTTCACCGGCTCGGTGGGCGTGGGCCGCAACATCGCGATCCAGTGCGTCACCAACCACAAGAAGGTGCAACTGGAGATGGGCGGCAAGAACCCGCAGGTCATCCTCGATGACGCCGACCTCGCGCAAGCCGTCGAGCTCAGCGTGCAGAGCGCCTTCTATTCGACCGGCCAGCGCTGCACAGCATCGAGCCGCCTGATCGTCACCGAAGGCATCTACCCGAAGTTCATCGCCGCGATGCAGGAACGCATGGCGAAGATCAAGGTGGGCGATGCGTTGGCCGCCGGCACGGACATCGGCCCGGTGTCGAGCCAGTCGCAACTCGACCAGGACCTGGAATACATCGCCATCGGCAAGGGCGAAGGCGCCACGCTCGCAGCAGGCGGCGAGCGCCTGAAGCTCGGCACCGAGGGCTACTACATGTCGCCCGCGTTGTTCAGCGAATCGATCGCGTCGATGCGCATCAACAAGGAAGAAATCTTCGGCCCGGTGGCGAGCGTCATCAAGGTCAAGGACTACGAAGAAGCGCTGTTCACCGCCAACGACACCGAGTTCGGCCTGTCCGCCGGCATTGCGACGACGAGCCTGAAGTACGCCACGCACTTCAAGCGCCACAGCCAGGCCGGCATGGTGATGGTCAACCTGCCGACGGCGGGCGTCGACTACCACGTGCCCTTCGGCGGCCGCAAGGGTTCGAGCTATGGTCCGCGCGAACAGGGCAAGTACGCGCAGGAATTCTTCACCACGGTGAAGACGGCGTATACGCTGGCGTAGGACATTTCGGCAATGCGGCGTGAAAGCGCCGCGCGCCGACGCGGCAAGGTCTGCTGCGTCGGCGGAAGGCGGGCACACACCGGCATCCGTGCCTTTGTTCCTCGAGGTAATCGCACGTAAAAAACACAATTCCCGCATGGCGACGTTTCGCTCGCCCCAGGAGTTGCCGTGTTTTCCCAGATCAATCTTCCCGCTTGCATGATGCAGGCCTTCGCGCTTGCGCTGGTCTTGTGGGTCGCCATGCCCGCTGCGCAGGCACAGTCATCGCCAGCCAGGGCCTTCGTCGTCGAACTGCACCAGCAAGATCGCAGTGACGGAGGGACCATCCCGTGGTCGTACAAGCGGGTGGCAAATGCAGACGCCTTGCGCGCCATGTTTCCGGGACTGAAGTCGCTCCAGATCCAGGGCCAGATCCTTCCGACGGCCGGCGACTTGCGCGTGCCCAGTGCGTTCACAGGCCGGCAAGCCTCGCTCTGAGCCTTGTGCCGGCTGCGTTGCTTTTCGCCGCCGAAGGAGTACAAAAACGGCCCCGACCAGAAGAGGCAAGGCCTCGTCCGGCAATCCTGCGCGGATCCGGCCGAGCCTCGATTCACAAGAACGGAGCGGGGCATGCCGACATTCATCTCGCATTTCAGCTACAGCGCCGAGGCTTGGCAAAAACTGTGCAAGAACCCGGAGGACCGCAGCGTACCGATCAGGGCGCTGCTGGAAAAGCTGGGTGGCAAGCTGGTCAGCATGTACTACATGGCAGGCGAGCACGACGGGATCATCATCTACGAAGTAGCGGATGCGAAGGTCGCCGCGACCGTCGCCGTCGCGGCCACCCTCCCCGGACACGTGCGCAGCATCCAGACCGGTCAGCTCTACACCGTCGCGGAAGCGATGGAAGTGATGGGCTCCGCGGGCAAGCTGGCGTTTCCGGCGCCGAAGGGCTGACGGGGCGGGATCAGTCGAAGCGTTCGTCCCCGTCCGGCTCGTAGTGCGGCACGTCGTTCATCCGGTGCCGCAGTTGCGATAGCTCCCAATACATCCGCTTGCGCGCCCGGCTCTGGTTGCCCAGCGGCCGGTGCTCCGCAATCGTGTGCCACGGGTTGTAGGAAAGCCGCTTCGCAAATGCCATCTGGTCGGGCGAATTGAAGGTCTGCTTGGGCAGGCGCAGCGTCGCGACCGGGATGCGGGGCGACAGCTTCTCGGGCCACAGCACGCCGGCGTTCTCGATGGGCATCAGGTGCGGGTCGGTCTGCATCTGCATGCGCACTTCCAGTTCGACATCGCCTTCCGACAGTGCCGACACCATGGCATTGCGCAGGTAGTCGTCGGGCGGACGGAACGGCAGGCGCGGAATGCGCGTCTTCCTGTTCGACGTGGGCCACACCGAATACACCATCGCCTGGCCCTCGCCCATGAGGTAGGGCACGCAACTGAAGTAGGGCGCCTCGAAGGGGCTCGACTGCGTCTTGATGTACAGCGACTGCATGACCAGGTCGAGCACGTGCGAGTCGTGCAGGTTGACGAAGTAGAAGACCTGCGCGTTCTTCACGCTCCACTTCTGCAGCGCCGCATTGGCCTTGGCATCGGGCGTGACGAAGGTCGGGGTCGACACGCCGAACATGTCGAGCGTGTGCTTCTCTTCCTCCAGCAGCTTCGGCCCCTCCACGCCCATGAGCTTGATGCTGATGCTCATGAATCCGACGTCGTCGATGTCTGGCGTGATGTAGGGGCCCGGCCCCGAGAAGCGCACCCAGGCCTTGAAGGTCTGCGGCTTCGCATAGATGCCGCGGCGCATGTGCTCCGGCAGGTTGTCGTGCACGGTGAATTCGCCGCGCACGATGCCCTGCGTCTTGGTGTTGCCGCCGCGCTCGAAGCCGCCGGGCTTCCACAGGTCGGTCATCTGCTGGGTGAAGCTCTGGACGATCGAGTCGGTCCAGGCCTCCTCGTCGACCAGCAGGCGTTCCTCGGCGATCTTCAGGTGCTCGTCGACGCGCTTGCCGTTGATCAGCGCGGTGGCCAGGCGCGCCAGCGGATCCTTCAGCAGCGCATCGAAGACAGGTCGCACGAAGGGGTCGAAGCGGCGCTCCAGGCGAATCAGCGCCATGCCCGTGTCGGCGACGATATCGCGCCAGGCCACGCCGGTGCTGGAGCGCGGTTGCGGATGGCTGGTGTTGGAGTCGGCGTTCGGCCGGGTCGTGCCGGGTGGGTTGGGGTTCATGGCTGCACCTTTGACAGGAATCGAAGGGCACGGATGCCGGGCATGAAGAAGTAGCCGCCGCCGAGCACGGTGATGAACTGCGGCAGTCCGGTCACGCGCCGGTCGCAGCCGTTGGCCACCGGGATCGAGAAGCTGTCGGTGGGTGCGCCGGCAGGGTCGGGTTGGCGGTTGCCCAGCAAGGGATCGCTTTCGCCATGCAAGCTGTCGAAGCGCACGCCTGCGAGCCAGGCGCCCTGCACGAACTCGAACTGGCGCGTGATGTTCGCGGCCAGGCAGATGAAGTGCAGGCCGGTGCCGTCGTGCTCATGGTCTCCGTGCGCCGTGTCGAGGGGCGCGGCCAGCGCCTGTTGCAGCGTGAGCTTCGTGCCGTATTCGCGTCCGCGCCGCAGCAGGCGGTGGAAGCGCGTCGACGAGACGTGGTCATTGGCCAGTGCGTCGGCATCGCAGCCCAGCGTGCGGATGGCCCACGAGATGAAGCCCCTGGTGCCCGGCGGCAGGTCGGCATTGCGCGGGTTGCTGCGACGGATGTGGGCACCGACGGGGCAATGCAGGCCTTCCTCGTCGCCGCGGTAGGTGAAGGTGTTGCGCGGGTCGTCTTCGCCGGCGATGGGTTCGCCGGTGGGGATCAGCGGGTCGCCGTCGATGCTGCGGCCGACCATGGCCTCCGCCAGGTGCGTGCGCGCGGCAACGTCGCCATGCGCGACGCCGTCGACGAATTGCCAGAAGCGGCCGACGTCCTGCCGCAGCTGGCGCAGCACGAGGTAGCTGCCGTTGCGGCCGAGGTCGGCCATGTCGGGCTGGTCCTCGGCGCGCGGGAGGTCGGCATCGGGGTGGCGCTGTGGATCGAAGAGGGGGCGCTCGGTGTATTCGCCGTATTCGTTGGGATAGCCCAGCACGAATTCGCCGAGGCATGCGATGTTGGTGTAGTCGCGCAGTTCCTGGTCGACGGCGGGGCGTTCGCGCTCCCAGTCGATGTTGGGCTCGGAAATGCCATCCTTGAAGCCGAAGGGCTCGCGGCCGCCCATGTCGGTGGTGGAGAGACGCTTCACCAGCGTGAAGCCGGCCTGGCATCCCGCAAGCACCTCGTCCTGCCACGCGGCCAGCCTGCCCTCTGTCGCATACAGCAGCACGACCACATGCGGGACGACCTGGGGCGTGTTGCCCCACTGCCAGCGCGCGGGATCGTTCTCTCCGACGTCGCCGAGCCGCCGTGCCCGGCTTTCGTCGCTGCTCATTCCGGCGACGAACTCCGGCGAAAAGTCTTGCACGATGTCCTTGGGCACGCCGAGGGCGCAGAGGCCGCGGCAACTCAGCGCCACCTGCAGCGCGGTGCATGGCGCCGACTTCGGCTTCACCGCGTTGTTCACCTGGCATTCCGAAAGCCAGGCGCGCGCCGCGGCGGCGTCGCGCACGTTGAGCAGGAGGAAGCAGGCCTCCTTCAGCTTGCCGTAGCCGAACGCGACAAGGCCCTGGATGTCGTCGAGGTCGACGAGTTCCTGGCTCATAGCAACCTCAGCCAGGCCAACGCCTGCGCGTCATTCATGCGATCCGCATCGACGCCCGCCCGGATGCGCCGGTTGCGCTCCAGGTCGCCGAGCGTGAGGCCGGGGTAGGCGCGATACCAGACCTGTGTCGGCAGCTGATGGCGGCGCTGGTAGTGCTTGAAGCGTTGCTCGTGCCGCGCGCCGCCGAAGACGAGCCACTCGGTGCGCGGCCAGCCGAAGCCGTTGCTGAAGACCAGGTTCAGGCCCCACGCCGCCTTGTTGACGAAGTCGTCCATGTAGCTCTCGTGGCTGCCGTCGTAGTCGCTCGCGAACAGCACGCGCCGCCGGTCGTCGATGAACACCCAGCGCGCGAAGTGGATGGTCTGGATGCGCGCCAGGTGTCCCTTGCCGAAGAAATGCCGCGCCGCATAGTCGATGAGCAGCAGGATCACCGGCACCAGCGCGCGGCGAAACCACCCCGGCTTGACGGCGCCCAGCGCGGTGAAGCTGTTGGTCAGGTCGTGGTCTTCCAGCCCCTGCATCGCGCGCACGGCGGCAGCGTCCGGTCGGGGGCAATGCTCCGGGTCGGTCTTCTCCTGCCTGCGCAGGATGACGAGCGCGAAAGGGAGCACGAGCAGCAGCGGCAACAGCATCAGCGGGATCATGACGAAGTGGATGGCGTTGCGCAGGTCCCAGCCCGGCGGCGTGGATTCGGGTTCGGTCAGCGCCAGGCCGCCGGCGGCCTGTTCATCCTTCACGAAGTCGAGCAGCGCCTGCCGCAGCACCTGCGGGTCGGAGACCGTGCCGTGCGCTGCGCCGCGCGGCACGCGGGCCGAGAGCGCCTTCTGCAGTGCGCTTTCCTCCCGCACCTGGCGCACGGTGCGGCCGATGCGGTTGACGTAGTGCGTGTCTACATGCACGTCGTGCGACTTCATCCATGTCAGCAGGTCGGTCGAGGTGTTGAAGCCTTCGCAGTGCGAGAAGATGCGTGACAGGCCGCGGCCGGCGAAGTGCGCGAATTCGGCCAGCTGCGCATCGGCCGCTCCATCGCATACGCCCAGGAACACGAGGTACAGCGGCGGTGCCTGCGGGCGGGGCAGGCCGAAGAGATCGAAGTCGGCGAGTGTCGAATCGTCCAGCAGCGCGAAGCGCGCGTAGTGCAGCTTGTTGAAGAGGCCGAAGGGCAGCACGCCGTTCGCCGGATCGGCCGTGCCGGCCTTGCCCGCCACGTTCATTCCGTCGAGCAATGCGCGCAACGCGCCTTCGCGGCCGGCAGCGACCGCGGCCAGTACCGTGAAGGGCGATTGAGGGGTCACCGCGGCGCCCGGGTTTCCTGGACGTGTTCAGAACTGCAGGCAGAAGTCGATCAGCCGGTCCTTGTCCCAATACACCTTGCCGAGGTAGAAGTTCGGCCCGATGAGACGGATCTCGTCGCGTATCCGGCTGGCCACGAACGAGGTCTCGGAGTAGTCGAGCACGATGCATTCCTTGTCGTCGAGCCAGCTCTTGTCCTTGTAGACCCTGGCGACGATCGCGTGCACGCCAAAGGCCGAGATCTTGTTCTTGAGCACGCCCTTCTGCGCGTCGAAGATCTTTCCCTGCCAGCCGAACACATTGATGATCTGCGCGATGCTGTCGGAGAACTTCGTGCCCGGCGCGACGATGGCGGTGCCTTTCGCCTCGCCGTTGGGGATGTCGCCGGGAGGGCTGGCCTTGAACAGGTCGTCGAGTTGCTGCTGGGTCATGCCGAGCAGTTGCGGAACGTCGTATGCCATGGGTCTTCTCCTCTGGAGTTGAGCAGCCGGAAAGCAGTGTCGACCGGTCGCGGGAGGCCGTCAATTTGTCGAAAGAGGTGTCTGCGTGGCGGTGGCCAATAGCATGTCGGCCGCCTTCTCGGCCAGCATGTAGATCGCCGCGGCGATGAAGAAGCCGGGAATCCTCGGAAAGGCCGAGGCATCCACCACCCGCAGCCGCGACACGCCATGCACCGACAGGGTGCTGTCGAGCACGCCGCCCTTGTCGCGCTCCCCGATGGGGCAGGAACACGATGCATGGTGGCCCCACGCGGTGTCGCGCACGTATTGCGCGAGTGCCTCGTCGCTTTCGCAGTCGGCGCCCGGCAGGCACTCCTTCGTGACGAGCCCGCTCGCATGCAGCGGCGCCGTCAGCTCGCGCACCGAGCGGATGGCCTGCACCACGGCGCTGAGGTCGTCGTCGGCATCGTCCTCGTCGCCTTCGTCGAAGTAGTGGAAGTTCACCTCCGGCGTGTCGCGCGGGTCGGCCGAGCGCAACCGCACGCGGCCGGCGCGGTTGCGCGTGTGGCCCTTGAGGATGGCCCAGGTGAGGCGGTCCGGCTCGTCGCGGATGAGGTCGGAGAACTTGGGGAAGTAGCCCTCGAAGCGGGCCAGCAGTGCCATGCAGAAGATGTCGGGCTCGTTGCCTGCGCGCTCGCTGCGCGTCACCATGCCGATGGCCGCGCCGTTGGAGCTGTACATGCCGTCGCCCGATGACTTCCAGCGCTGCCACAGCGGATCGTCCTTCGTCCACCGTGCGCCCTGGAGCACCTGCCAGGGCTGGCGGATTTCGTGCGTCACCGCGACCTCGTAGCGGTCCTGCAGGTTGCGGCCCACGCCCTGCAGGTCCACCCGCGTTTCGATGCCGTGCGCCTGCAATTCCTCCGTGGGCCCGATGCCCGAGAGCATCAGCAGTTGCGGCGTGTTGAAGGCGCCGCCGCACAGGATGACCTCGCGCCGTGCGAACACCTGCCGCACTTCGCCCTTCGATTCGCTGGGCTCCGGATGGGCGCGGTAGAGGTGCGCGCCCTTGCGGTATTCGATGCCCATGGCGCCGCCCTGGGCGTCGAAGAGCACGCGCGTGGCCAGCGCGTGCAACTCGACATGCAGGTTGTCGGGGCAACGCCGGGCCACGTCGCGCAGCCGTTCGCGCACGCCGTAGCGGCGATGGCGCGCGGTGGCCAGCGGCGTGTAGCAGAGGCCTTCGAAGCTGTCGCCGGAAGCGCGCCGCGAATTGGGGTCGCCCCAGCCGCCGCGCATCCAGTGCCATGCGCTCGCGAGCGGCGTCGGCAGGTGGCGGACGAAGCCGCCGATGGTGTCGCGCAGCGCGCGCATCAGGCCGTCGTCGTGCAGCACCGACAGCGGCATCGCCTTCTCCGTGCGCAGCCAGCCGCTCCAGCCGTGGCCCGTTGGATCGATGCCGAGGTGGCGGATGGCGCGCCACACCGGCCGGTGCCGGCAGTTCTCGATCCGCTGCGCATAGCGCCGCATGCGCGAGGCCTGCCAGGACACGTCGCCGGTGAGCCGCGCGATGTCGTCCCAGTCGGAATCGTGCGGTGGCATGAAGATCATGGCGTTGTGCACCGTACAGCCACCCAGCGCCGCGGCGCGCGGATAGAGCACGCCCTGGCCGGCGCGGTACTTGGGGTCCCGCGCCTGGCGTTGCTCATCCGCGTAGTGGCGCACGTGGAAGTTCCAGGCCAGCGCGGGGTTCTCGCAGGCGAAGGCATGGAAGGCCGGTACGTCGTAGTCGTCGGGCAGGCGCTCGCCCTCGGCGCGCGGATCGCCGCCGGCCTCGAGCACGAACACGCGCATGCCGGACTCGGCCAGGCGCGCCGCCAGCACGCCCCCGCCCGCACCGGAGCCCACGATCACGTAGTCCCACTCAGACGCCTGTTCATCGGTCATGTGCGGTTGTGGGCGCACGTGTCAGAAGGTCTTGAGGAAGGCAATGAGCGCTCGCTTGTCGTCCTCACTCAACACGGGCTCCTCGCCGAAGGAGCGTTCGTCGCCGCTCAGGCCGGCCTGGTTGTTGAACTCGGCCGTGCCGAAGTAGTGGCCGCGGTTGACCACGAAGTCGGGGCACTTGCTCAGTTCCAGCAAGGGCTCGCGCAGGTCGGCGAAGTGCTTGCGCAGGTCCTCGTCGGTGGCGTTGGCCGGCGCCGAGAGCAGGTCGCCCTTCATCTTGAGCGCGAGCTTGCCGAGCTTGGCCGCGTGCTCGGCCTGTTCGGCGAGGCCAGGGTCTTCGGAGCGCAGGCGCAGGTTGGCCAGCAGGCTGATCGGCATGCCCTTGGGGATGGGGCCTAGCTCCACGTCGCCGCCGCTGGAGACCAGCGCCGGCAGCCAGCGGTGCAGCGTGCCTTGCAGCGGCTGCAGGGCGTCCGGCACGAAGCCGACCGGGATGGTCACGCTGCTGCGCTCGGTGGTGCGGTCGATGACGCCGTTGACCTTGATGCCGAGTTCGGAGTCGCGCTCGCGCTTCTCGGGCCACAGCATCTGTTCGATCGATGCGTCGAACACCTTCATGCGCGCCTCCACCGACGGGTTGATGTCGAAGGGCCCGACCGAATTGTTGAGCAGGAAGGGCGCGGTCGACCAGATGCTGATGAGGGATGGCACACGGGTGTAGCCGCGTCCGCCGGCCGGCATCACGTAGGGCCGCGCTTCTCCGGTGAAGGGGTCGGCGACCGTGACGGTGCCGATCGAGGGCAGCGACTTGTAGGTGCTCGACGAGAAGTTGTCCCAGATGTTGCCGGCCAAGGCATTGGTGGCGAGCGGGCTGCACACGTTGGTGCGCAGCAAGGTGGCGGGTATGCGCACCTCGGTCGAGAGGTAGTTGTTCTCCAGGAAGTCCGGCGCCTGCACGATGGCGCGCATCTTCGCCTTGTAGTCCTCGGTCTGCGTCCACGCCCAGTACTTCTTGAAGCAGTCGAGGTAGCCGGGGCCGGCGCACTGGGCCGGCGAGACGTCCACCGCCACCGGCGGCGCCTTGCTCGAGTGGCAACGCGCGCAGGTGTCGGCAAAGGCGACCTTGCCTTTTTCAAGCGTGGCTGTATCGGCGGCGAGGTACTTGTCGCCGCCGGGTGCGTCCTTCAGGTGGTCGGGCCTGGCGGCCTTCAGGAAGAACAAGGCGGTGTTGGGCGTGCCCAGTTCGGTCGCCTGCCAGTAGCTGGAGTTCTTCTGGGCATCGGCGATCTTGATGGGCGTGATGGTCTTGCCGCCGACCACCGGATTGAAATGCAGCAGCCACTCCTCGCTGAACAGGCCGATGTTCAGGTACACGCGGTTGAGCGCGCCGAGCAGGCCCACCGAATCGGCGCCATCCTTCAGCACGTGCGGCGTCTTCACGGTCTGGTCAGCCTTCGAATAGAACTCGGTCAACGGGCCGCTGTCGAGGAAGTCGTTGAACTGCTTGTTGTCGCGTTCGCCGCCGGTCAGCTTCTCCTGGCCGAGGCGCTTGGCGACGCCCATGCGGTCGGGGAAGTCATACACCGCGTTCATGGTGCGCGGGTTGTTGATGCTGTCGGTGGAAATCAGCGAGGTGTCCATCGAGCCCGGCCTGAAGGTGTGGGCCAGCTGGTACATGAAGTTCTTGCGGCCTTCGGGCATGTTCGAGTTGTGGATGAAGAGGCGGTCCACCCACATGTACTGCGCGCCGACGGAGGAACTGAGGTTCTCCCACTTCGGGTTGTTGGCATCCGCCGGCGGCTTCACCGGGCTCGGCCCGAGGTGGCAGAAGCCGCAGGACATGCCCACGCGATAGGGGCGCACCAGGTCGGCGCGGTTGTAGTACTCGGGCTTGGTGTAGTACTTCTCCGCGTCCCATTCCTTGGCGGCCTTCTCGTCGAAGGCGGGGTTGGGGAAGAGCCGCAGGCCGGCGATGCCGGTGGCATAGCCGTAGTAGGACCCCACAGCTTGCGTGGTGCCGTCGCCGAGCGGCTTGCCGCGTGAGCCGACGGCCACGCCGGGGTACTTGGTTTCGTTCTCGAAGGGGTCGGGTGCGCAACCCTTGTCCCGCACGTCGAGCCACAGGCCGCGCCGGGCCGGATCGGGGCCGGTGGCCTTGTTGAAGCAAGGCTCGTTCACCAGGCCGAAGTACTCCCAGCGGTTGACGCGCGAATAGCCCTGGGTCGGATGCGAGCTGATGATCTTCAGGAGGTCGAACGCGCCGTAGGTGTAGTCGGTCATCTTGTTCCAGAGGCGGTCGTTGCCGCCGCTCCAGACCAGCCACATGTTGCGACCCTTGATTTCTTCGGGTGAGAGCGCGATGCCGCCATCCATGTCCTTGAAGTAGTCCTCGTCGGCATGCGGGAAGGACTTGGCGTCGCGTTTCGCGAGCATCGCTTCGTCCAGCACGGTGCCGGCCTCGGGTTCGTTCTTCGAGCAGCCGGCAACAAACAGGGCGCACAAGACCAGCGGGAGCAGCCTTGAGGTGGCCCAGCAATCCTTGTTCATTGCCACTCCTCATGCACGGTCGGGTCAACGCGCAAAAGCACAACGCCATCGCATCGCGGGGAAAGTTTGTTCGTGCGCCTTGCTTGCGTCTATCCGCCATGCGCGGTAACGCAAAGGGAATAGGGGGCTGTGCCCCCACGGGGCTCGCCCAGGCAGGAACGATGCGCTTCAGGCCTTGCGCCGCAGCAAGTGTTCGACGGCCTCGAACACGATCTCGCTGAGCAACGCCAGCGCCGCGGCCGGCACCGCCCCTGCGACCAGCAACCCGCTGTCGTTCAACGCCAGCCCGGTCACGATGCGCTCGCCGAAGCCACCTGCGCCGATGAAGGCCGCGATGGTCGCGGTGCCGATGGCGATGGTGGTCGCGGTGCGTACCCCCGCGATGATGGTCGGCAGTGCGAGCGGCAGCAGCACGATGCGCATGCTTTGCGAATGCGTCATGCCCAGCGCGGTGCCGGCCTGGCGCAGGCCGGCGGGCACTTCGGTCAGGCCAGTCACGGTGTTGCGCATGATCGGCAGCAGCGCGTACAGCGTGAGCGCGACCAGCGCCGGCGCCGTGCCGATCGCGCCCATCCACGAGATCAGCAAGGCCAGCAAGGCCAGCGAGGGCACCGTCTGCAGCAGGCCGGTCGCGCCCAGCACCACGGCGCGCACGCGCGCATGCGGAAACACCAGCACGCCCAGCGGCACCGCGATCAGGATCGCGCAACCCACCGACACCGCCACCAGCAGCAGATGCTGGCGTGCCAACCGCCCGAGGTCCGGGCCGAACAGCTTGGCCACCCAGCCGCGTTGCGCATCCGGTGCGCCGGTCTTCGCGCTGCCCGCGATGAAGTCCCTGGCAATGACGTCGAAGGGCACGCTCTGCAACTCGGCCCGCGCATTCATGGCGATCATGGCGCGCTCGTCGATGCGGCCTTCGAGTTTCTGCAACGCGGCCCAGGCCTGCGGCAGCCGCTGCGGCAGGTCGAGCTTGTAGAGCAGCACGGCGTCGTAGCGCGGAAAGTACTGCTTGTCGTCCTGCAGCACGCGCAGGCCCAGGTGGTCGATCTTGGCGTCGGTCGTGTAGATGTCCATCACGTCGATCTGCTTCGCGGTGATCGCGTCGTAGGCCAGTCCGTGGTCCAGGCCGGTGGGCTGCTGCATGAGGGCATAGCGCGCGGCCAGGCCCTTCCAGCCATCGGCGCGCCCGATGAATTCGTTTGACAGGCCGAGCTTCAGGTCCGGGTGCCTGGCCAGGTCGCTGAGCGACTTGATGCCCAGCCGGTCCGCTTCCGCCGCGCGCATCGCCAATGCATAACCGTCGTTGAAGCCGAGCGGCACGCCCACCCCCAGGCCCTTGGGTGCGAGCGCGGCGTTCATTTCCTCGCGCGTCATCGGGCCGGTGTGCTGCAGGATCTCCAGCGCGATGGTGCCGGTGTATTCGGCATACAGGTCGATTCCGCCGGAGCGCAGCGCCTCGTAGACGATGGCCGTGTTGCCCAGGCCCTGCCGCACCACGGGCGGCTGCTTCAACTCCGGCGCCGCGGTCTGCGCGATGACTTCGGCCAGGATGTACGACTCGGTGAAGCGCTTGGAGCCGACGCGAAGCGTGTCCGCGTCCTGTGCGTGCACGGCCATCAGTGCAAGGCACACCAGGCCCCAGCCCAGCGCGACGGCGCGCCATGTTCGGATCGACGTCATCCAGTGTGGCATCGGGGCAGTGTATAGATTCGGCGCGATTCAGGCGTCCTTCCTACACGGCGCGGCGGGGCGCACCGATGCGGTGCCGCGCCACCTGCGTGCATATTGCGAAGCCCATGAAAAAAACAACGCGCCGCACTGCTTCGGAAACGCCATCGGCCGCTTCGGCGCCCGCGCATGGAGCGATGGAGTTGCCTTCGGTCGTGGTGCAGAGCTACAGCCTCGCGCTGCGCGACGCCGAGGGCTTCGTCGGCGACAACGCAAGCCAGACGGCGTTCCGGGAACTGCTCGACAAGTGGCGCAAGCGCGTCACGCGCGGCGGCGACGACCCGCTCGGCACGCAAGCTTCAGCCGCATTGAGCAAGGCGGAGATCGACAAGAAGCTGCACAGCAAGTCCGACGATGCCGCCGCGGACATCGTGCAGGGCGCGATCGAGGAATTTGCAGTGGAACTGGCGCATGTGATCCGCCGGCACCTGCGGCAGAAGCCCTGGGCTGGCGTGCGGCGCATCGTGGTCGGCGGCGGCTTTCCCGAAAGCGACGTGGGTGAGCGGGCGATCCTGCAGGCCGCGTCGATGCTGCACATCGAAGGCACCAAGGTCGAGCTTGCGCGCCTGCGCCATGAGCCCGACCACGGCGGACTGCTCGGCTGGCTGCACCTCGCGCCGCCTGAGATGCTGGCCGACTACGACGCCATCCTGGCCGTCGACATCGGCGGCACCAATGTGCGTTGCGGCATCGTGAAGCCGCGGCTGGGCAAGGCGGTCGACCTGTCGAAGGCCAGGGTGATCAGGTTCGACAAGTGGCGCCACGCGGACGACGACCCAAAGCAGAAGGACCTGCTCGCCGGCATCGTCGGGATGCTCGAGCGCAACATGCGGCGGGCGCGGCGCAAGGGCGTGCGGCTGGCGCCGTTCATCGGCATCGGCTGCCCGGGGCTGATCCGCGCCGACGGCTCGATCGCGCGCGGGGCGCAGAACCTCCCGGGCGACTGGGAGCGCGAGACCTTCCACCTGCCGAGCCACGTGCAGGAGAAGATCCCGGCGATCGACGGGCGAGCGACCACGGTGATGCTGCACAACGACGCAGTCGTGCAGGGCCTGAGTGAACTGCCTTTCATGCAGGACGTCCACAAGTGGGCCGTCCTGACCATCGGAACCGGGCTCGGCAACGCGAGCTTTCGCAATCGCCATGTGGGTTGAAACTACACTCGCGCAAAGCAAGGCATTGAGCACAGTGGCCCTCATCACGTTTCTCGTCGAAGACAACCCGACCATCCGGGACAACCTCATTCCAGCGCTGGAAGACATGGTGAATGCGAGCATCGTCGGCGTGGCGGAGACAGAGGTCGATGCCGCCGAGTGGCTGGCTGCGCACGGCGACGAGTGGCAACTGGCCATCGTCGACCTGTTCCTCAAGGAAGGCTCCGGCCTCGGCGTGCTGGCCAGTTGCCGCGAGCGCGGGCCGCAGCAGCGCGTGGTGGTGCTGACCAACTACGCCACCGTCGACATCCGCGAGCGCTGCCTGAAGCTCGGCGCGGACGCGGTGTTCGACAAGTCGAATGAGCTCGATGCGTTCCTGGATTTCTGCAATCGGGATCGGCCTTCGAGCTTCGCTGCGTTGTAGCCCACCCCCGAACGCGCCTGCGGCGCTTGGGTCACAGCTGGAACGCGACGGTCAGCAGCAAGCCTTCCGCCAGGTCGCGCATGAGCCCGGGCCGACGCGCCCGATAAGGCTCGCCGGCGGAGGCCATGGTCTCGATCCATTGCGCCAGCCAGTCGATCTGCGCCGTCCCGTAGAACAGCACGCTGGCCTCGTGGTTCAGCAGCAGGCTGCGCAGGTCGAGGTTGATCGAGCCGCACATGGCGATGTCCTCGTCCACCACCACCGCCTTGGCATGCACCATGAACGGCAGCATTCGAAAGTTGACCCCGGCGCGCGCCAGGTCGCGCATGGCGCGGGCTCGCACGAAGTCCGCGAGCGGATGATTGGAGCGCGCGGGTATCGCGATGGTCACCTGCACGCCGCGGCGCGCAGCCAGCCGCAGTGCATCGCGCAAGCCGTCGCCGGGCACGAAGTAGGGCGTGATGGCCAGCACGCGGTGCTCGGCGCGAAAGCAGGCGCCGACCAGCAATGCGAGGGCCGTGTCCTCGGTCTGGTCGGGGCCGCTGGGCATGTATTGCGTCAACGGGCCGTCGACCGGCTGCGCGGTGGGCGCCGGCCCGCGCGCCTTGCGCCCGCGCACGGAGGCCCAGTCGTGGTCGAACTGGCGAGCGGCGGCGGCGGCGGTGCTGCCGCGCAGGTCGAAGCTGAGGTCGAGCCACGGCTCGGGATGCGCCTCATTGCCCAGGAAGTACTCGCCCGCCAGGTTGCGCCCGCCCGACCAGAGCCATTGGTCGTCCGCGATGGTGGACTTGCGGTGGTTGCGCAGGTTGCGCGGGCCGCTGCGGCGCAGGCTGAAGAGAGGACGGAACACGGCTACCTCGCCACCGGCCGCACGCAGGCCGTTGAAGTGGCCATGCGGCAGCGATAGCGCGCCAAAGCCATCGAGCAGCACGCGCACGGCCACGCCATCGCGCGCCCGTTGCGTGAGGCGCTCCAGCACGTCGCGGCCGAAGGCATCGCTGCCGATGATGAAGGTGCCGACGTCGAGTCGCCGCTGGGCGCCGGCGATGACCTCGAACAGCGCGTCGCGCGCGGCCGTGCCATCGGCATGCATGCGAATCTCGGTAGGGCCGGGCGCCGCGAGGCCGAAGCTCTCGACGAGGTCGGCGGCCCAGTGTTCGGTGCCGGTGGCGCGCGGCGGTCGCGGTGAGCCGGCGGGCCGGAGCTTGCGCTGGCCGAACATCAGGTAGGCGGGCAGCGCGAGGTACGGCACCACCAGCATGCCCATCACCCAGGCGATGGCGGTGGTCGGCGCGCGCTGGTCCCGCCGGGAGCGCGTGGTGAGCACGTAGATCAGCAGCGCGGTCGAGACGACCAGGAAATGCTGGGACGGGCTTGGCAACCAGGCAAACAGGGCGCTGTGCATGGCGCGAAGTGTCGCCCACGGGGTGGTTTGCGCGCTAGGTGCTTATGCCTCTGTCGTTTGGGGGATATGAGGGGGGTGCGCGGGGCGTTGGGTTGTTGGTTCGTTGGTTCGCTGGTTCGCTGGTTCGCTGGTTCGTTGGGGGGAGCGCCCGGTGCGCGGTGCGGGCCGGCCGACCCTGCTGCGCCGGCCCCTCCGGGGCTGCCCTGCAGTGCTCGCGTTTGGCGGGGTCCACATGAACTCGCTTCGCTCAAACAGCATGTGGCCCTGATCCGCCAAACGCTGCGCGCTTCGGCGGCGCAGAAGGGTCGACCAACCCACACCGCGCACCGGGCTTGGGGGTGATCGAACGCCCCGCGCTTGGGGGAGGGGGTTGCCCTCACCCCGGCCCTCTCCCGGAGGGAGAGGGAGCAAGACGGGGAGCGACCGCTGTGCGCTATCAAAAATAGAACCCCATCGGAGGTTGCTGCAACTCAGTGGCATACAAGGAGAACGTCATGGAACACAACCTTCGCCCCGTCAACCTCATCCGTGCTGAGCTCGCCAGTGCAAGAGATCTTCTTTCTGCCCTGGGTCTCGCCGGGGGCACTGCCTACGCCCTGGCACTCCTCCGCGTCGTGCGCCTGACCGAGGAACTCTGTGCAGCAGAGGACGAATTCGAGCGCATGGCAGAGGCCGTCGCATTGAAGTGGATCTATCGCTACACCGGCGGCCGGCTCCTGGCGATCGACGAAAGGAACGCGCCGAAGGGGACGTGATAGGCCGATGGCGAGGTCCGGGTCGTCAGGAACTGTCCCGCCCCATTGGGTGGGGCTGCCCTCACCCCAACCCTCTCCCCGAGGGGAGAGGGAGCAAGAGGGAAGCACCACGGGCGTGTCTACGGCGGTGGGTGGTGTGCGGTGCGGGGTGGGTGACCCTTCTGTGCCGCCGAAGCGCGCAGCGTTTGGCGGATCAGGGCCACATGCTGTTTGAGCGAAGCGAGTTCATGTGGACCCCGCCAAACGTGAGCACTGCAGGGGAGTCGCGAAGCGACCGGCACAGTAGGGTCGCACGCGCCGTGCCGCATGCCGCCCGCCGCCGCGCCCCGGACAACGAATCAGCCCAAAGCGCAACGCCCCGCCGCGCCCCGGACAACGATCAGCTCATAGCGCAATGCGCCCGCCGCGCCCCTGACAAGGAGAAGGCTCAGCCGCCCCAGACCTCTCGCGCGGTCTCGACGACGAGACGCAGCTTGTTGCGCTGCGCCTCCACGGCAATGTTGTTGCCATGCACCGTGCTCGAGAACCCGCACTGCGGCGACAGCGCCAACTGGTCGAGCGAGGCGTACTTGGCGGCGTCCTCGATGCGGCGCTTGAGTTCGTCCTTGTCTTCCATCTCGCCGAACTTGGTCGTCACCAGGCCCAGCACAACCGTCTTGCCCTTGGGCAGGTAGCGCAGCGGCTTGAAGTCGCCCGAGCGCGCGTCGTCGTACTCCATGAAATACGCGTCCAGGTCCATCTCCTTCAGGAGCGCCTCGGCAACCGGCTCGTAGTTGCCGGCCGCCGCGTGCGTGCTCTTGAAGTTGCCACGGCACAGGTGCATGGCCAGCAGCATGCCCGGTGGCTTCTGCGCGACCACCTTGTTGATGAACTTGGCATAGCGGTGCGGCAACTCGTTGGGGTCGTCGCCGCGCTGGCGGGCGGCCTCGCGCATCTTCTCGTCGCAGAGGTAGGCGAGGTTGGTGTCATCCATCTGCACGTAGGTGCAGCCGGCGGCGGCCAGCGAACGCAGTTCGTCGCCATAGGCCCGGGCCACGTCGTCATAGAACTCGGGGTCCAGCTCCGGGTAGGCCGCCTTGCTGATGCCGGCGCGGCCGCCGCGGAAGTGCAGCATGGTGGGCGAGGGAATCGTCACCTTCGGCGTGTTGCCGGCGGAGACCTGGCTCTTCAGGTACTGGAAGTCGGCCAGCTGGATCTGCTTGGCATGGGTCACCTTGTCGATCACGCGCATCACCGGCGGCGCCAGCTCCTCGGTGCCGTCGGGCTTGCGGATGGTCACCGGGATGTCGGTCTTGACGCCGCCCAGCTGCTCCAGGAAGTCGATGTGGAAATAAGTGCGGCGGAACTCGCCGTCGGTGATGCTCTTCAGGCCGATGTCTTCCTGGAACTTCACGATCTCGGTGATCGCCTTGTCCTCGACCAGGCGAAGCTGCTCGGGCGTGATCTCGCCTTTGGCTTTCTGCTCGCGCGCCTCGAGCAGGTATTTGGGGCGCAGGAAGCTGCCGACATGGTCGAACCTTGCGGGCAGGGTGGCGTGCTGGGACATGAATGGCTCCGTCTGTGCTGAAAGGTGGATGTGGATGGTAGCGGCTTCTGGCGATGCAGCACTGGATACATTGAGATAGGTGTTTACCCTCGAAATAGCTCAAAAATGTGGAATTCGACGGCGTCAATGTATACAGTCCGAATCCATGAATACCACCCCCAGCTTCCCACTGAATGCCTGGTACGCGGCCGCCTATGACGTCGAAGTGAAGCGCGCGTTGTTCCCCAGGACGATCTGCAACCAGAAGCTGGTGCTCTATCGCCAGACCGACGGACAGGTCGCAGCGCTCGAAGACGCCTGCTGGCACCGGCTGATGCCGCTGTCGCTCGGCCGGCTGGAGGGTGACGAGGTGGTCTGCGGCTACCACGGGCTGGTCTACAACAGCCAGGGCCGCTGCACCTTCATGCCGAGCCAGGAGACGCTGAACCCGTCGGCTTGCGTGCGCTCGTATCCGGTGGTCGAGAAGCACCGCTTCGTCTGGATCTGGCCCGGCGATCCGGCCAAGGCCGACCCGGCGCTGGTGCCCGACATGCACTGGAACGACGACCCCGAGTGGGCCGGCGACGGCAAGATGATCCGCGTCGCCTGCGACTACCGGCTGGTCGTCGACAACCTCATGGACCTGACGCACGAGACCTTCGTGCACGGCTCCTCGATCGGCAGCCGGGAGGTGGCGGAGGCGCCCTTCGTCGCGACCCACGGCGACCGTTCCGCCACTGTCACGCGCTGGATGGAGAACATCGACGCGCCGCCGTTCTGGGCCGCGCAGATCAAGCACGGGCTTGGCTACAAGGGCAAGGTTGATCGCTGGCAGATCATTCGCTTCGAAGGCCCGTGCACGGTGAACATCGACGTCGGCGTGGCCGAGGCGGGCAGCGGCGCGGTGCCGAAGAAGGATGGCGACAAGGGCGACCGCAGCCGCGGTGTCAACGGCTACGTGCTCAACACCATCACGCCGGAGACCGACAACACCTGTCTCTACTTCTGGGCCTTCGCACGCAACTATTGCATCGGCGAGCAACGGCTGACGCACGAGTTGCGCGAAGGCGTGGCGACGATCTTTCGCGAGGACGAACTGGTGCTCGAGGCGCAACAGCGTGCCATCGACGAGCGGCCCGACTACGCCTTCTACAACCTCAACATCGACGCCGGCGCGATGTGGGCGCGGCGGCTCATCGACCGCATGGTCGAGCGCGAGCAGCCGAAGCGGCCGACGATTCCGATCCGGCCGGCGGAGCCGGTCGGGACTGCGCGATGAGTGCCGTGGTCACGCCATCGACGGACGCGGCGGAAGCGGGTGCATCGCAGGCGGTCAAGGCGCAGTTGCGCCTGCGCGAGATGGTGTTGGCCGGCGAGCTGCCCGGCGGCTCGCGCATCGCGGAAGTGGCCATCTCCGAGCAATTGGGCGTCTCGCGCACGCCCGTGCGCTCGGCCCTGATGCGGCTCGAACAGGAAGGCCTACTCGAGAGCCTGCCCAACGGCGGTTATGCGGTGCGCACCTTTTCCGAGCGCGATGTGTCCGATGCCATCGAGTTGCGCGGCACGCTCGAAGGGCTCTCGGCCCGGCTGGCCGCCGAACGCGGCGCGGCGCCCGTGGTGCTGCGAGAGGCCCGCGCCTGCCTGCAGCGCATCGATGAACTGCTGCGCGAACCCGCGCTCGACGACGCGGCCTTTTCGCGCTACGTCAGCTTCAATGCGCAGTTCCATGCGCTGCTGTCGGAGCTGTCGGGCAGCCCGGTGATCGCCCAGCAACTAGAGCGCATCAGCAACCTGCCGTTCGCTTCGCCCTCGGGCTTTGTCGTGGTGCAGGCCAACTCGCCGGCCGCGCGCGACATGCTGCTGATCGCGCAGGACCAGCACTGGCAGGTGCTCGATGCGATCGAGTCCCGCGAAGGCTCGCGCGCCGAGGCGTTGATGCGTGAGCACAGCCGCATCGCGCAACGCAACCTGCGCGAGGCGCTGCATGGCGCACTGAGCCATCCCTTGCCGGGCGTTCAATTGATCCGCCGACGTAGCTGAAGAAGACATGAAGAGTTCCTCCAACTGGCGAGCCGCCCGCGTCGAGGCGCTGCGCGACATCACGCCCACCGTGCGCGAGTTCACCATTCGCCCGCAAGACGCGCACGACATCGGCGCCGATTGGTCGCCGGGCAGCCACATCGAAGTCGAGCTGCTGCGCGAGGGCCGGCCGATCAAGCGCTCGTACTCGCTGGTGGGCACGCCCGATGGCGAATGCTTCCGCATCGCAGTCAAGCGCCTGGACGAAGGGCAGGGCGGCTCCCGCGCGATGTGGCAGCTCGCCGTGGGCGACCGCTTGCAGGTGAACGGCCCGCGCAACCATTTCGGCCTCGACCTGAACGCGCCGGCGTACCTGCTCGTGGCCGGCGGTATCGGGATCACGCCGATGCTGCACATGGCGCAGCACCTGCGTTCGCGCAAGGGCAGTCAGGCGCCGTTGCGCATGGTCTACGGCGCGCACGAGGAGGCTGAGCTGGCCTACCGCCCGCTGCTGGGCGAATTACTCGGCGAATCCTTCGCCGAGTTCGTCGGCGCGCAGGGCCGGCACATCGACATCGCCGCGGAAATCGAATCATTGCCCGTCGGCGGCCAGATGTACGTCTGCGGCCCGGTGCCGATGCTCGATGCGGTGCGCCGGCAATGGGCCGCGTCGGGCCGGCCACTGGCCGACCTGCGCTACGAGACCTTCGGCAGCAGCGGCCGCTTCGCGCCGCAGCCATTCCGCGTCCAGGTGCCGCGCCAGGGCATCGGCATCGTGGTGCCGGCCGACAGCAGCATGATGGACGCGCTGCATGCCGCGGGCGTGCAGACACTGCACGACTGCAAGCGCGGCGAGTGCGGACTGTGCGCGGTCGACGTGCTCGCGCTCGACGGGGAGATCGACCACCGCGACGTCTTCCTCAGCGAGCACGAGAAGGCGAGCAACGAGCGCATCTGCACCTGCGTCTCGCGCGTGGTCGGCTCGATTTCGATCGATTCGTCGTACCGGCCGGACGACTGATCTGCGCGATCATCGCGCAGTTGTTTCGCAAATCGCACACAATCGATCTCGACCGGATTCGTCTAGGGATAGCCACAGCCTCCGTGTCGAAACACTTGTTCACAATAAGCACACTCTCACCATTTCGCCAACTGGAGGACTTCCCGCCATGCAACGTCGCCATCTGATCCACGCCGTCGGCTTGACTGCCGTCGCACTTGCCCTTCCCCTGGCAGCGCAGGCCCAGGACAACGTGTTCAAGATCGGCCTGATCCTGCCGATGACCGGCCAGCAAGCGTCGACGGGTCGCCAGATCGAAGCGGCGGCCAAGCTCTACATGGCGCAAAACGGCGACACGGTCGCTGGCAAGAAAGTCGTGCTGATCGTCAAGGACGACACCGCCACGCCCGATGTCACCAAGCGCCTGGCGCAGGAACTCATCGTCAACGACAAGGTGAACGTGATCGCCGGCTTTGGCGTGACGCCGGCCGCACTCGCCGCCGCGCCGCTGGCCACGCAATCGAAGACGCCGCAGGTGGTGATGGCCGCCGCCACGTCGAGCATCACGGAGGCATCGCCCTACATCGTGCGCACCAGCTTCACGCTGCCGCAGGTGTCGGTGGCGATGGGCGACTGGGCGCCGAAGAACGGCATCAAGTCGGTCGTGACGCTGGTCAGCGACTACGGCCCCGGCAACGACGCCGAGAAGTATTTCAGCGAGCGCTTCCAGCTCAACGGCGGCAAGGTCCTGGACAAGCTGCGCGTGCCGCTGCGCAACCCGGACTTCGCGCCTTTCCTGCAGAAGGTGCGCGATGCCAAGCCCGATGCGCTGTTCGTGTTCGTGCCCTCGGGCGCGGGCTCGGCCGTGATGAAGCAGTTCCTGGAGCGCGGCATGGACAAGGCCGGCATCAAGCTGATCGCCACCGGGGACGTGACCGATGACGATCAACTCAACGACATGGGCGACGGCGCGCTCGGCGTGGTCACCACGCACCACTACTCGGCGGCGCATCCGTCGGCCGCGAACAAGAAGTTCGTCGAGGCCTTCCAGAAGGCCAACAAGGGCATGAGGCCCAACTTCATGGCCGTCGGCGGCTACGACGGCATGCGCGTGATCTACGAAGCACTCAAGCAGACCAAGGGCCAGGGTGGCGGCGATGCGCTGCTGGCCGCGATGAAGGGCCAGGTCTTCGAAAGCCCGCGCGGCGAAGTGCTGATCGACGCACAGACGCGCGACATCGTGCAGGACGTGTACCTGCGCAAGGTCGAGAAGAAGGACGGACAGCTCTACAACGTCGAGTTCGACGTGCTGAAGGCTGTGAAGGACCCGGGCAAGGCCAAGTAAATACGGCCGTCTGAATGCGGACTTGACCGGCCGCGAAGGACGCGAAGGCACGCGAAGGTCGCGAAAGAACAGCCAGGAAAATTTTGTCTTCTCTTTTGCGTCCTTCGCGGAACCTTCGCGTCCCCTGCGTCCGGTAGCCCGAATATCTTCAGCCTCGGATCAGAAGCATGCTCACCATTCTTTTCGACGGCATCGCCTACGGCATGTTGTTGTTCGTCCTGGCCGTCGGGCTGGCCGTGACGCTGGGCTTGATGAACTTCATCAACCTGGCGCACGGCGCCTTTGCGATGGCCGGCGGGTATCTCACGGTCTTTGCGATGCAGAAGGCCGGCTTGCCCTTCCTGGCCTGCCTGCCGCTGGCCTTCATCGTGGTCGCGCTGCTGGGCGCGGTGCTGGAGCGTACGCTCTACCGGCCGATGTACGGGAAGCCGCACCTCGACCAGGTGCTGTTCTCGATCGGGCTCGCGTTCATGGCGGTGGCCGCGGTCGACTACTTCGTCGGCTCGTCGCAGCAGATCGTGCAATTGCCCGAGTGGCTGCGCGGACGCACCGAGATCGGCGATGGCGCGCTGATGCTGGGCATGGGCCACTACCGGCTGTTCATCATCGCGGTGTGCGCGGTGCTCACGGTGGTGCTGCAACTCATCCTCTCTAAGACGCGCTTCGGCAGCCGCCTGCGCGCCGCGGTCGATGACCCGCGCGTGGCGGCGGGCCTCGGCATCAACGTCAACATCGTGTTCCTGTCGACCTTTGCCGTGGGCTCGGGCCTGGCCGGGCTGGGCGGCGCGCTCGGGGCCGAGATCCTGGGGCTCGACCCGACCTTTCCGCTCAAGTACATGATCTATTTCCTGATCGTGGTGTCGGTCGGCGGCACCTCGTCGATCACCGGGCCGCTCGCGGCGGCCTTGCTGCTCGGCATTGCCGATGTGGGCGGCAAGTACTTCATTCCGAAGATGGGCGCGTTCACCGTGTACCTGCTGATGATCGCGATCCTGATGTGGCGACCGCAGGGCCTGTTCACCCGGAAGGGAGGCCGTTGATGGCCGCCGGCAAGGGTTTGGATTTCCAGGCGGCGCTGCTGCGCAAGACGCGTTGGCGGCCGCTGGAGTTCGTGGTGTGGCTGGTGGCGTTTTCGCTGCCGCTGGTGATGCCGTCGCACGCGCTGATGGTCAACGAGATCGCCATCGTCGCGCTGTTCGCGATGTCGCTCGACCTGATCCTCGGCTACACGGGCATCGTGTCGCTCGGACATGCGGCCTTCTTCGGCTTCGGCGCCTATGCGGCGGCCTTGTTCGCCAAGCTCGTGATGCCCGATCCAACGGTGGGCCTGCTGGTGGCCATCGTGCTGTCGGGCGCCATCGGCGCGCTGGCCAGCGTGACGATCCTGCGCGGCAGCGACCTCACGCGGCTCATGGTCACGCTGGGCACGGCCCTGCTGCTGCTCGAACTGGCCAACAAGCTCGACTGGCTCACCGGCGGCGCCGACGGGCTGCAGGGCGTGGTGATGGGGCCGGTGCTCGGCCTGTTCGAGTTCGACCTGTTCGGCCGCACGGCGGCGTGGTACAGCCTGTCGATCGTGCTGCTGCTGTTCCTGCTGATGCGTCGCCTCGTGCAATCGCCCTTCGGCGCGACGCTGAAGGCAATCCGCGACAACCGCCTGCGCGCGATGGCGATCGGCATCCCGGTGGCCTCGCGCCTCGTGACGATCTACACCATCGCGGCGGCCATCGCCGGCGCCGCGGGTGCGCTGCTGGCGCAGACCACGGGCTTCGCGTCGCTCGACGTGCTGGCCTTCGACCGATCGGCCGACGTGATGCTGATGCTGGTCATCGGCGGCGTGGGCTGGCTCTATGGCGGCATCGCCGGGGCGATCGTGTTCAAGCTGTTGCAAGACACGCTCTCGACCGTGACGCCGCAGTACTGGATGTTCTGGATCGGATTGATTTTGGTGTTGCTGGTGCTGGTCGGGCGCGATCGCCTGTTGAAGCCTTGGACCTGGTTCGGGAGGCGGGCATGACGGAGGTAGTCCTTTCCGCCACCGGCCTCGTGATGCGCTTCGGCGGCATCACCGCCACCAACAACGTCTCGCTCAACCTGAAGCGCGGCGCGCGACATGCCCTGATCGGCCCGAACGGCGCCGGCAAGACCACGCTCATCAACCTGCTGACAGGCGTGCTCACGCCCACCGAAGGCCGCATCGAACTGCTCGGCGAGGACATCACCAAACTCGCGCCGCACAAGCGTGTGACGCGCGGCATGGTGCGCACCTTCCAGATCAACCAGTTGTTCGACTCGATGACGCCGCTGGAGACGCTGGCGCTCGTGGTGTCGCGGCAGCAGGGCTTGTCGGCGCAGTGGTGGAAGCCGCTGGGCGCAGACAAGCGCGTGGTCGAACGGGCCGGCGAGTTGCTGGAACATTTCCGCCTCGCCGAGGTGGCCGGGCAACCCGTCAAGCAACTCGCTTATGGCAAGCGCCGCCTGCTGGAGATCGCAATCGCGCTGGCCTGCGAGCCGCGTGTGCTGCTGCTCGACGAGCCCGTGGCCGGCGTGCCCGCGGGCGAACGCGAGGAACTGCTGCAGACCGTCGCCGCATTGCCGGCCGATGTGTCGGTGCTGCTCATCGAGCACGACATGGACCTGGTCTTCAGCTTCGCCGACCGCATGACGGTGCTGGTCAACGGCACGCTGCTGACCGAAGGCAACCCGGAGCAGATCGCCAACGACCCGAAGGTGAAGGAGGTCTACCTGGGCCATGGAGCCACGCATGTCTGAACTGCTCAAGGTAGAAACGCTCAGCGCCGGCTACGGCGAAGCTGTCGTCCTGCACGATGTGTCCCTGACGCTCGGCGTCGGCCAGACGCTCGCGCTGCTCGGCCGCAACGGCACCGGCAAGACCACCTTCATCAACACGCTGGCCGGCGCCACGCGCCAGCACGGCGGGCGCATCACGCTCGGCGGGGCGGCGCTGGACAAGCTCGCGCCGCACCAGCGCGCAGCCGCGGGCATCGGCTGGGTGCCGCAGGAGCGCAACATCTTCAAGTCGCTCACGGTGCATGAGAACCTGACGGCCGTGGAGCGCCCCGGCAAGTGGAACCCGCAACGCGTCTACGAGATGTTCCCGCGGCTCGCGGAGCGCAAGGGGAACCTCGGCACGCAGCTCTCGGGTGGCGAGCAGCAGATGCTGGCGGTCGGCCGCGCGCTGGTGGTCAACCCCAAGCTGCTGCTGCTCGACGAGCCGCTGGAAGGCCTGGCGCCGATCATCGTGGAAGAGCTGCTGCGCGCGATCCGCCGCATCACGCAGGACGAGGGCCTCGCGGCCATCATCGTCGAGCAGCATCCGCAGGCGATCCTCGCGATCTCCGACACGGCCGTCGTGCTCGATCACGGCACGGTCGTCCACGCTGACAGCGCCGCGGCCTTGCGTGCGCAACCTGAAGTGCTGGAGCGATTGCTGGGCGTGGCGCGCTGACGCGGCCTGCGCCGGACAAATTTCTTCGAACAAATCGCCGCCCTTGCGCGCAGCCGCCGGGGCGCACCAAGTAGCGACCGGGACGTTCGCTGCCGCGGCGTGTTGATCGCCGACCCGCAAGACGCGTCCGCCAGCCTGCGCCTGCTGGCCGACGATGGCAGCCGCACGGTGGACCTGCGCGCTTACGCGGAGCCCGCAGCCTGAGCTGAGGCCCGGGCAGGCCATCCGCTCTCCCAGGCCTCGAGCAAGCTCAGCGCCTCGTCGAAATCGAAGTCGTTGACCTTGCCGCCGACCCGGCGCACCGCGGCCCGGTGCGCCGGGTGCGCGGCCAGGGCCTTTTCAAGTTCGGCGGCAAGCTCCACCGCTGCCGGATCGCTGGCGACCAGCCGCTGCTTCAGCCGCTTGACCAGCGGTGCGAAGCTCCCCAGATCAAGCTCGATCGCCGGCCCCGTCGGCACGGATGCCGCCGCCGAGTCGAGTTGGCGCAGCCCCTCCATCACCGGCGTGAACTCACTCATCACCGCCGCCAGCGGTTCGTGCAGCGCATCGCCCCGAGGGCCCTGCTGGCAGGCGTCTTCGAGCGCAGCCGCGGCTTGGGCCAGCGCTGATGCACCGATATTGCCGGCAGTGCCCCGCAGCGTGTGGGCGACACGGGCCGGCGCCGCGGCGTCATCGCCCTTCAGCGCCTGCGCAAAAGCCTGCGGAAAAGCTGCCTGCGAGTCGCGGAACTTGACGAGCAGGCGGCGATAGAGATCGGCCTTGCCCTGGCACGTGGCCAGTCCGGCGGCCTGGTCGATTCCCGGCAGCGCCGGCAGCACCGGGAGCGCTTCGGCAGCTTGCGGCGCGACCGGGCCGCGGCCCGTCGCCTGTGCCGGCGGCGAGCCCTTTCCCGGGCGAATCCACTTCGCCATCGTCGCGAACATCGCCGCCACGTTCAGCGGCTTGGCAATGTGGTCGTTCATGCCGCTGGCCAACGCCTTGTCGCGATCGCCGACCATCGCGTTGGCCGTCATCGCAAGGATGGGCATGTCGCGGAAGCGGTCCTGCTCGCGCAGCTGGCGCGTGGCCGCGTAGCCGTCGAGCACGGGCATCTGGCAGTCCATCAGCACGCCGTCGAAGGCGGCGTCCTGGGCGAGCAGCGCCAGCGCCTGCGCGCCGTCGCCGGCGATGACCACCTCGATGCCGGCGCCTTCCAGCAGTTCCCGCGCCAGTTCCTGGTTCACGTCGTTGTCCTCCACCAGCAGAACCCGAGCACCGGCCAGTTGCGCCATGGCGCTGTAGCCGGGCGCCGCGTCGGGCGCGCTGCGGCGCTCGGCCCCCTGCGTCTTGCCGAGCGCCTCGCCGATCGCCTCCAGCAGCGTCGACGGCGTGACCGGCTTGTTCAGCACCAGCGGCAGGCTCACGGCGCGCCGATCGGCGGCCTCCTGCGCCTCGTGGCGGGCGAGGGCGGTGACCATGATCACCGCGGGCGGCCGGCCCGCTTGCCCCGGCGCGCCGGCGTGGATGCGCGCCGTGGCCTCGACGCCATCCATGCCTGGCATCTTCCAGTCCATCAACACCAGGTCGTAGGCGCGGTCCGTGCCTTCCGACGCAGCCACCAGCGCGACGGCCTCCTGCCCGCTGCGCGCGACATCCACCTCGAGCCCGAAGCTCCGGGCCATCTCCGACAGGATCTCGCGCGCGCTCGCGTTGTCGTCCACCACCAACGCACGGTGGCCCTGCAACTCGTCAGCCCTGAGCATGTGGCGCACTTGCGATGGCGACAGCGCCTGCAAGCCGAACTGCGCCGTGAAATGGAAAGTCGACCCCCGGCCCGCCTCGCTCTCGACCCAGATGCGCCCGCTCATCATCTCGACGATGTTCTTGGAGATGGTCAGGCCCAGCCCGGTGCCGCCGTAGCGGCGTGTGATCGAGCCGTCCGCCTGGCTGAAGGGCTGGAACATGCGCGTCATCTGCTCCGGCGTCATGCCGATGCCGGTGTCGCGCACCCGGAAGCGGAGCGCCACGCGGTCGTCGTGCAGCTCCTGCACCTGGACGCCGACGACGATCTCGCCCGCATCGGTGAACTTGACGGCGTTGTTGCCCAGGTTGATGAGCACCTGGCCGAGCCGCAGCCGGTCGCCGACCAGCGCGGTGGGCAAGCCGGCCGGCGTGCTGAACAGCAGCTCCAGGCCCTTGCCCTCGGCCTTCAGGCTCACCATGCTGGCGAAGTCGTCGAGCACCTCCTCGAGCCGGAACGGCGCCTCTTCCAGGCTCATCTTGCCGGCCTCGATCTTCGAGAAATCCAGGATGTCGTTGATGATGCCCAGCAGGCTCTCGGCGGCGCGGTTCACCTTCTCGATGTAGTTGCGCTGGCGCGCGTCCAGCCCGGTCTTCAATGCGAGGTGGCTCATGCCGATGATGGCGTTCATCGGCGTGCGGATCTCGTGGCTCATGTTGGCGAGGAAGTCGCTCTTCACGCGCGTGGCCTCCTCGGCAATTTCCAGGGCGCGCTGCGCCTCGGCCTCGGCGGCCTTGCGGTCGGTGATGTCGAAGTACCAGTTGCCGGCGATCGTCCGGCCGCCCGCGCGGACCCGGGTCGACGACACCAGCACATGGCGCAAGCTGCCGTCGCGCCGCCTGAAGGTGGCCTCGAAGTCGCGCACGATCTCGTTCGCCCCGACAAGCTCGATGAAGCGGGCCAACTCTTCGGGCTCCGCCCAGAACTTGACGCGATCAGCCCTGTACGTCACACGCTCGACGGGTTCGCCGAACACCTCC
Organism: Variovorax sp. dw_954; assembly: GCF_018449755.1. NCBI lineage: Bacteria > Pseudomonadati > Pseudomonadota > Betaproteobacteria > Burkholderiales > Comamonadaceae > Variovorax > Variovorax sp. dw_954. Next base: position 40,862 of record NZ_JAAVVD010000011.1, read on the forward strand.
GCAAGCTTGTGGTTGGTGAACAGCAGCGCCTCGGTGTCGTCGTCCGCGATCAACAGGCCCGCCGGCGCTTGTTCGATGACCCGGCGGAAGCGCTCCTCCGTGTCGCGCACGGCTTCCTCGATCGCGCGGCGCGCGGTGATGTCTCGCACCGATGCGCACACGCAGACGCCCCTTGCGTCGATGGCCGGCAGTTGCGCGAGACCGATTTCCAGCGTGAAGCGGCTGCCGTCCTTGCGCTGCCCCTGCAGGTCCATCTGCGAGCTGCCCATCTGCCGCGTGAGGCCCTGCGTCATGAAGCCCGCGCGCAGGCCGGGGTGTTGCGCGCGGACGCCGGGTGGCACGAGGATCTCCATCGGCTGGCCGATCAGTTCGCCCTCGGGATAGCCGAAGAGGCGGTGCAGTTCGGGATTCGCGAGCACGATGCGGCCCTTGGCGTCGACGATGAGCATGCCGTCGGGCGCCGCCTCGACGATGCCCTGGTACCAGGCGCGGGTGGCCTGCAGCGAGGCTTGCTGGGCCTGCAGTTCGGCGGCCTGTTCCGCGAGCCGGTCGGCCTGGCCCCGGATCGACGCGGACTGCTCGCGCGTCTGGTCGAGCAGCTCCTGCACGGCCTGGTTGCGCTCGACGATCGTCAGGCTCATCGCCAGCTTGGGCAGCAGGTCGCGCAGCAGTGCGAGTTCCTTTTCTCCCGGTGCGATGCCGCTGATCAGTTCGATCACGCCCAGCAGGCGCGCGCCATGGAAGACCGGCGTGGCGGTGACCCAGCTGTGCGCCAACAGGTCGGAATGCGGATCACTGGACGGACTCTGCTCCACTTCGTCTGGCACCCTGCGCAGCTCGCGCGCCTCCTCGGCGCACCGGCCGGCAACCCCTTCGCCGAAGGCGAGGTGGTCGCTCGGCGGTCGGACCGGCACGATCGCATGCGCACCGATCAGTTCCAGTGCGCGCACCGGGGTATCGACGCGGTAGAGGGCGCCCCGCGTGACGTCGAGCAGCGGACCGATGCCGCGCAGGAAGCGCCGGGCCAGTTCGACCGGCGTTTCCGCCTGCTGCAATTCGGCCAGGATCAGCGCCTGGTGGTTCTTGTTCCACCGCTGCTCGTCCAGCTGTTGCAGCTCGGACTGCAACGTGGACACGGCCCGCGCGAGCTCGCCCACGTCGTTGGGCAGGTCGGTATGCGGCACCTGCTGGTGCAGCTGGCCGCGCGCCAGTGCATCGACCGACAGCCGAACGAGCGTATTCGGCCGGCGGATCGACGCCGCGATCATCCATGACCACAGCACCGTCAGTGCCAGACCGCCCAGCAGCAGCCCCAGGGACAGCGTCGCGTTGCGGCCGGCAAACCTGCGGATATCGTCGGCCGCCTGGTCGGCGCCTTGCTCCTTCTCGGCCGCGATCTGTGCGAGCAGGCCTTCTGCCTGCGCGGCCTGGAGCTCGATGGCGTCACCATCGACCAGGCTTCGCGCCTGTTCCGGTGATCCTCTGCGGGATACGGCGATCAGTTCTTCACTGGCGGTTTCCATCTGCGCCAGCAGCGCATTGAACTGTTCCAGCCGCTCGATGTTCTCGCGTCGCGACAGCGTGGGCCGGATCTGCGCGATCGCGGTGTGCAGCTGGTCGCGCCGGACTTCGAAGAGGTTCAGCAGGTCGTCCCGCTGCGCCGGAGTCGCCGCCCACATGGCATTGCGCAGGGTCAGGCGAAGCCACACGAGATGGATCTGTGCCTCCTTGGCGCGCGCCATGCCCACCACTTCCATCGACTGCAGGCGCTGGAAGTCGCGGTTGAAGAGCTGCTGCGTGAGCAGGCTCTGGACGCCCAGCGCGAGCGTCAGCAGCATCACCGACCCGAAGCCGAGCACCAGCTTGCGGCGCAGCGTGAGGCGTTCGAGCAATCGCAGCAGCTTGCGCATGGCTCGCGCTAGGGGCATGCGCCGGTAGGCGGCAGCGGCGCCATGTCCTCAGGCCGACTCGGCGATGAAGACCAGTGCCTCCATCTTCCGCGCGATGTCCTCGTCGGTGTCGGCGAAGCGCAGGGCGATCTGGCGGAAGTCGTCGGTGCGTGCAAGGAAGGCGTCGACGATGTCGGGGTCGAAGTGCGTGCCCCGGCCTTCCTCGATCAGCTGCACCGCTTCGTCGTGCGACATGCCGTCCTTGTAGACGCCCCGGCTGGTGAGCGTGTCGTAGGCGTCGGCCAGCGCCATGAGCCGCGCGGCGATCGGAATGGCGTCGCCGGCCAGGCCTTCGGGGTAGCCGCTCCCGTCCCACTTTTCCTGGTGGCTGTAGATGATGTCCTTGGCCACGCGCAGGAAGGCCACGTCGGTGCCGAGCTGGCGCTCGGCCTGCTCGATCGCGTCGCGACCCAGCGTGGTGTGGGTCTTCATGATCTCGAATTCCTCCGGGCTCAGCGTGCCCGGCGCGAGCAGGATGCGGTCCGGAATGCCGGCCTTGCCGATGTCGTGCAGCGGCGCCGACTTGAACAGCAGCGCGATCGTTGCATCGTCGAGGAAATGGCCGAAGCGCGGATGCTCGCGCAACTGCTCGGCGAGCACCCTGACGTCATGCTGCGTGCGGCGGATGTGGTTGCCGGTCTCGTTGTCGCGCGCCTCGGCCAGCGAGGCCATCGCCAGGATGGTGACGTCCTGGATCGCCGAGATCTCGCGCGTGCGCCGGGCCACCTCCTGCTCCAGGTAGTCCTTCTGGTCGCGCAGGAAGTCGGCGGCGGCCTTGATCTTCAGTTGCGTATCCACGCGCGCCAGCATCACGGGCGGTCGGATCGGCTTCGTGATGTAGTCGGCCGCGCCTATTTCGAGGCCGAGCGTCTCGTCCTTCTCGGAGGACAGCGCGGTCAGGAAGATGATCGGGATGTCGCGGGTCGTCGGGTCGGCCTTGAGCTGGCGCGCGACATCGTGGCCGGAGAGGCCAGGCATCATCACGTCGAGCAGGATCAGGTCGGGTGGCTCGCCGGCACGCACGATCTTCAGGGCCTTCTCGCCGCTGTTCGCCACCTTGACCGCGTATTGGTCCTTGAGCAGGTTGCTGAGCAGCATCAGGTTGTCCGGCGTGTCGTCGACCACGAGGATGGCCGGTCGACGGGCAATGTCTGGATCGAGATCGAGGCTCAACGCGGCGTCCTTGGTGGGAAAAGTGGTACTTATACGCCGTGATCCGGATTCGCCAAAGTCATTCGCGCGCAAACGTGAGGCTCGGGCCACGGGGGCGTGCAAGCGGGATGCGGCCGTTCGCACTATGCTGGCCGGCCATGACTTCGAAGACGCTGTTGATCGTCTACCACTCCATGACCGGCGGCTCCGAGCAGATGGCCCACGCGGCCGCCCAAGGTGCGCGTGAGGAAAGCGGCGTGCGCGTGCGCCTGCTGCGCGCATCGGAGGCCGGGCCCGAGGATGTGCTGGCCGCCGACGCCTACCTTTTCGCGACGCCGGAGAACCTGGCAGCGATGGCCGGCCTCATGAAGGATTTCTTCGACCGTTGCTACTACGCCGCACTCGACCGCCTCAATGGCCGGCCCTACCTCGCACTGGTCTGCGCCGGCAGCGACGGCCAGAACGCGTTGCGACAGCTGGAACGCATCGCCACCGGCTGGCGTTTGAAGCAGGTCGCGCCGACGCTCATCGTCTGCACGCATGCGCAGACGCCCGAAGCCATCCTGCGGCCCAAGCAGATCGGCGCCGCCGACCTTGCACAGTGCCGTGAACTCGGCGCCGCACTGTCCGCGGGCCTCGCGCTTGGCGTTTACTGATCCATTGAATGTCTGCCACTCCCAACAACACGCAGCCGCCAGCGCCATCTTTCGCAGCCTTGCGCCATCCCGGCTACCAGGCGCTCGTCGGCACCTACCTGCTGGCCATGATGGCCGACAACGTCGAGCACGTGATCAGCTACTGGATGGCCTTCCAGAAGTTCCAGTCGCCCGCGCTGGGCGGCTTCGCGGTGGTGTCGCACTGGCTGCCTTTCCTGCTGTTCTCGGTGCCGGTGGGTGCGCTGGCCGACCGGGTCGACCCGCGGCGGCTGATCCAGTGCGGCATGGCGCTGTTCATGACGGCGTCGGCCGGATGGGCGTACTTCTTCATCACCGACACGCTGCAGATGTGGCATGCGATGGTGCTGCTCATCATCCACGGCTGCGCCGGCGTGCTGTGGCAGGGCGCCACGCAACTGTTGCTGCATGACGTGGTGCCCTCGCGCGACCTGCCGAGCGGCGTGCGCCTGCTCGCGACCGCGCGCTACCTCGGCGTGCTGGTGGGTCCGGCAGTCGGCGGGCTCATCATGCTGACCATCGGGCCGCGCTACGGCCTGCTGCTCAACACCGTGTTCTTCCTGCCGGCCTTTCTCTGGCTGTGGCGTGCGCCGTACGGGCCGCGCTTTCGCAAGGGCGGTGGCGCGCCGCCGCGTGCGGTGCGCGGCCTGGCCGACATCCTCAAGACGATCCGCGAAGTGCGCTCCGATCCATCATTGGGTTCGATGATCCTGCTGGCGGGGCTGGCGTCCTTCTTCGTCGCCAACAGCTACCAGGCCCAGATGCCGGGCTTCGCGCGTGACCTCGGCCACGGCGACCCCGGCACCACCTACAGCATGCTGCTCGCAGCCGACGCCGCCGGTGCATTGTTGGCCGGCCTGCTGATGGAGAGTCGTGGTGGCCTGCTACGCCCGGCGCCTTCGACCGCGCTGGTGCTTTGCATGTGCTGGTGCCTGTCACTTGCAGGCTTTGCGGCGACCGGCTCGTATCCGCTGGCGCTGCTGCTGCTGTTCGCGGCGGGCGTCTTCGAGTTGTCCTTCAGTTCGATGGCGCAGACGCTGGTGCAATTGAACGCCCCGGCCGCGTCGCGTGGTCGCGTGATCGGGCTGTTTAACATGTCGGCGCTGGGGCTGCGCGCGTTTGCAGGCATCACGGTGGGATTGGGCGGCAGCGCGGTCGGCATCCATGCATCGCTGGCGGGCGCGGCGCTGACCCTGCTGGCCATCCTCGCCCTGCTGCGCCTGTGGCTGGCGCGGCGGGCCAGGGCTTGAAAGCAGCGTTCCACGGCATTCGATTCATCGTGAAATGAAGCCCCCCGCGAGGCTCAATCCGCAGTGAAGCGCGTCGCACTCACCGTGCCGGTGATGTGCACGATCAGTGTTGTTTCGTCAGGCGCGTATTGGTCGATCGTGAAGGTGCCCGCGTAGCTGTTCTTCGAGCGGCTGAGCGTCACCGTCTGTTGCATGATCGCCGGGCCAACAAATGCTGCGGGTACCACGGGCGGCGCGGAATCACTGCTGCTGTAGGCGAGCGCAATATGTTTCAGCTTGTAGGTAGAGCCGCCGGTCTGTTCCCATGCCCCCATGCAGACGTCGCCGGTACTCGGCGCACGGCCGCCGGAAATCATGAACTCGGTGCCGTCGCTGTGCCACTGCACCGTCGCGAAATCGACCTGGGTGTGAGCGGCGTCGTCTGCGAAGAAGCTGACTTTCCACATGCCGACGATATTCGTGGCGGAGGGCGGTGGCCTCCTGCCCTCATGCGCCTGCATCGAGGACGGGCTCCAGCTCGGTGGCAGTGACGACGGCCCGGTGTACATGCCACAGCCGGCGGCGGCCTCGCTGGCCGCTGTCGCCCCGGCGATGCCCAGGCCAAGCACGACCAGGTAGCTGCCCATGGAACGCCGCAAGATCGATCTTCCGTTCATGATGAATCCCTTCAGGTGGTTACGTACGGGGCCGCAGGCTTCGTGAGTTCACTGTCCTGCGGCGGAGGGCCGGGCTGCACAGCTTCAGATGCGCAGGAGCAGCCAGACGAATGCGACAGCGCTGGCCACGCTTGCGGCCAGCGTCATCGTCAAATCGGGACCACCTTTGCTCGGCATTCGCGCAGCGGATGGATATTCCTGGTAGGTGAACAGGCCGGAGGAGAACGGGCTGTAGATGGCCTCGCCGCGGGACTCAGGTTCGGCTTGCGACGCTTGCTGGCTGGCGGACAAGAGCTGCACGCCGGCAGTCCCTTCGTCATCCACCGCCGTCGCCACGGGCAGATCGATCTCTGCACCCTGTTCCTTGGCGCGCGATGGAATGCAGGTGACGCTTGCAAGGGCCAGGACGACGGCACCCGTCCAATGAGAAGGCGCTTTCATGCTGGCTCCTTGAAAACAATCCACCGTGGAAGTGCGGTGCACCACCATAGGTCCCTGCCCCCGGATCGCCACGAAGGGGAGACGATGAACTGCCGATCAATCGCCGAGAAAGCGGCCAGGAAGGGACGCGTCTGATCGAGGGATTGCGCTGGGCGGGCCTGCCGGAGCGACAGGACAACCGGCGCGAGCCTGTCCCTACCACGCGACTTGCAGGCTCAGCCAGCGCGCTCTGATGTGACCTACCGCCGAACCCGCCACTGCCGCAGCATCGCCAGGGTCAGCGCGATCGCCAGCGTCCCGAACACGATCACATGCTCGTGATGCTGCACCTTGCTCATCAACGAATGCACCACGCCTGCGATGTTGACGCCGAACAGTGCGATGACCGTCGCCCACAGCGCCGCAGCGACGGCGTCCAGCGCGACGTACGCCGCGACCGGCATCTTGCCCATGCCCAGCGCCGCCGGCATCACCACGCGGAAGCCCCAGGCAAAGCGCATGAGGAAGATCGTCGCGACCGGATGGCGCTCGATGAAGCCTTGCACGCGCGCAAGATGCGCCGCCAGCTTCGGGCGCGTGGCCATCAGTTCGGCGCCCTTGCGCCGGCCCACCTGGAAATAGAACTGGTCCGTGCAGAAGGCTGCCAGTGCGCCGACAGCGATCAAGGGCAGCATCGACAAGTACCCCTGGTGCACCGCATAGGCGCCCAGCATCAGGATCGTCTCCCCCTCGAACATCCCGATGAAGAAGACCGCGTAATAGCCGTAGTGTTCGAGAAGTTGGTGAGGGTGCATGCGCTTCAGCCTCCAGGGCGCACGGCGCGGTAGAGCGCACGCACGAAGTCGGACTGCGTGATCATGCCCACCAGGCGCTGCCCGCCGTCGATGATCGGTATGTGGTGGTGGCCCGCATCCGAGAACAGCGGCACCAGGTCCAGCGCCGGCCGGTCGTCGGTCGCCACGCGCACCTGCTTCGTCATGATCTGCCCCACGACCTCCGCCTTGCTCGACGTCACGCCGGGCGAGGGCCGCAGGAAACTGCGCAGCCGCGCGCCCAGGCCCTGGTGCAGCCGCAGGTCGATGTGCCGGAAGAAGTCGGCCTGCGTGACGATGCCCACCACGCGCCGCGTGCGGTCCGTCACCGGCAGCGCCTTGACGTGCCGCTGCTGCATCACCTGCCAGGCTTCCTGCAGCGAGGTGCCGAACTCCACCGTCATGGGCTCACGCGACATGATGTCGGCGCAGCGCAACTCGCCCATGCGGCGGCGGAAGGACTCGACCTCGGTCTGCTGGATCAGCGACTCGAGGTCGTCGCGACTGATGTCCAGCACCTGGTTGTAGCGGGCCAGCACCGCGTCCACGTCAGCCGAACTGAAGCGCGCATCGGCCGGCGGCGTGGCAGGCGCGGACTGGATGTGCGGATAGCGTCGCCCGGTCAGCGTGTTGTAGGCCACGCCGGCCAGCACCAGCAGCACCGAATTGGCCATCGCCGGAAACAGCGCGAAGGAAAACGACGTGGTGTGCGTCAGCACCACCAGCAAGGCCATCGCGCCGCCGGGCGGATGCAGGCAGCGCAGCGAGAACATGAGCCCGATGGCGAGCGCGGTTGCCAGGGCGCCCGCGAGGGCGGGGTCGGGCAGCAGGTTGGCGCAGGCAATGCCGACCAGCGCCGACACGGTGTTGCCGCCGATGGCCGACCACGGTTGCGCCAACGGACTCGCCGGCACCGCGAACACCAGCACCGCGCTCGCGCCCAGCGGCGCAACCAGCCAGATGGCGCCAAGGTCCGCGAACGCACGACACACCAGTCCTGTGAGCAGAAGGCCCAGCAGGGCGCCAGCCACGGCGCGCAAGCGCTCCTTCGAATCGACACGCGCACGCGCAGGCAGCCACGCGCGCAGCGCGGTGCGAAGCGAGGCCGTGCGCGCTTCAGTCCCCGCCATGGCTCAGGCGGCGACCATCCGGCCGATCTCCGGCCAGCGCCGGTGCAGCCAGAGCCAGGCCACGAGCCCCACACACAGCATCAGCATCGAGGACACCGCCAGCGCCACAGTCGAGTGCATGACGAGCGGCGCGATCACGCCCGCCACGACGCCATTGGCCGTGGAGCCGATCACCGCCTGCAGCGACGAGGCCATGCCGCGACGCTCGGGGTGCAGGTCCAGCACCAGCAGCGTCACGCCCGGCACCATCAGCGCCCAGCCGAAGGCGAAGATGCCTATCGGCCACAGCGCCCACCAGACGTTCGGCGTAAACAGCAGGTTGGCAGCCACGTTGACGATCGAGGTCACGACCATGATCAGGAAGCCGTCGCGGATCTGCCGCTTGGGCGCGACACGGCCCGCCATGCGGCCGCTGGCGCGCGCCCCGGCCATGATGCCGCCGATGGTCATGAGGAAGAACCAGAAGAACTGCGTCGGCGCCAGCGCGAGGTGGTCGCCCAGGAAGGCCGGCGCCGACAGCACGTAGAGGAACATGCCGTTGAAGGGCACGCCGCTCGCCAGCGCGAGCAGCAGGAAGCGCGGGTCCGAGCACAGGTCCCAGTAGCCGCGCATCAGGTGCCGCACATGGAACGATTGCCGATGGTCCGGGTGCAGCGTCTCGGGCAACAGCTTCCAGTTGGCCACGAACAGCACCACGCCCACGCCGACCAGGAACCAGAAGATGCTGTGCCAGCCCAGGTGCACGAACAGGAAGCCGCCCACGATCGGCGCGATCGCCGGCGCCACGCCGAAATAGATCGTCACCTGCGCCATCACCTTCTGCGCATCCGCCGGCGGGAACATGTCGCGGATCACCGCGCGCGACACCACGATGCCCGCGCCCGTCGACAGGCCCTGCAGCGTCCGGAACAGCACCAGCTGCCCGATGGTCTGCGACAACGCGCAACCCAGCGACGCCAGCGTGAACACCGCCAGCCCGCCCAGCACCACCGGCCGCCGGCCGAAGCTGTCCGACAGCGCGCCGTGGAAAAGGTTCATGAACGCAAAGCCGAACAGGTAGCCCGACAGCGTCTGCTGCATCTCCGCGGGCGTTGCGCCGATGGTGCTCGCGATCCCCGAGAAGGCCGGGATGTAGGTGTCGATCGAGAACGGCCCGAGCATGCCCAGCACGGCCAGCAACACCGCCAGGGCCCAGCGTGGCGCTTTCCAGAGGGTGTCGGCGTTGGGATTCATGGGGGAGGCTATTGTTCAGGAAAAACAAAAAAGCGGACTTCCGGACGCAAAGGTCGCGAAGTTTCCGCGAAGGACGCGAAAGAAGCCAAGAAGAATTTGGCTGTTCTTTCGCGACCTTTGCGTATCTTCGCGTCCTTCGCGGCCGGTCAAGTCCGCTTTCGACGGCGTGTGCTTACAGCGTATCGATGAACGAGCGCAGCTTGTCCGAACGCGACGGGTGCTTGAGCTTGCGCAGCGCCTTCGCCTCGATCTGGCGGATGCGCTCGCGCGTCACGTCGAACTGCTTGCCGACTTCTTCCAGCGTGTGGTCGGTCGACATCTCGATGCCGAAGCGCATCCGCAGCACCTTGGCTTCGCGCGGCGTCAGCGAGTCGAGGATGTCCTTGACCACGTCGCGGAGACCCGCCTGCATCGCGGCCTCGATCGGCGCCGTGTTGCTGCTGTCCTCGATGAAGTCGCCCAGGTGCGAATCGTCGTCGTCACCGATCGGCGTTTCCATGGAGATCGGCTCCTTGGCGATCTTCATGATCTTGCGGATCTTGTCTTCCGGGATCTCCATCTTCGCGGCCAGGATGCCGGCGTCCGGCTCAAAGCCGAATTCCTGCAAATGCTGGCGCGAGATGCGGTTCATCTTGTTGATCGTCTCGATCATGTGCACCGGGATGCGGATGGTGCGTGCCTGGTCGGCGATCGAGCGGGTGATCGCCTGGCGGATCCACCACGTCGCATAGGTCGAGAACTTGTAGCCGCGACGGTATTCGAACTTGTCCACCGCCTTCATCAGGCCGATGTTGCCTTCCTGGATCAGGTCGAGGAACTGCAGGCCGCGATTGGTGTACTTCTTGGCGATGGAGATCACGAGGCGCAGGTTGGCCTCGATCATTTCCTTCTTGGCATCGCGCGAGGACGATTCGCCCTCGTTCATGCGCTTGTTGATGTCCTTGAGCTGCGTCAGCGGCACCACCACGCGCGACTGGATGTCGGCCAGCTTCTGCTGCAGTTCCTGCACCGGCGGGATGTTGCGCGCGAGCACGGCGCTCCACGGCTTGCCGGAGGCGGCCTGCTTCTCGACCCATTTCTGGTTCAGCAGGTTGGACGGGACCTTGTGGCCGTGCTTGTCGAGGCCGCTGAAGTCGCGGATGAACTCTTCCTGCGGGAAGCCGCACTTGTCCACGATGATGCGGCGCAGCTCGCGTTCCTTCTTGCGCACGTCGTCGACCTGCGTGCGGACCATGTCGCACAGCTTCTCGATGGTGCGGGCGGTGAAGCGGATGGTCATCAGCTCGTCCGACAGGGCACGCTGCGCCTTGTCGTAGGCCGGCGTGCCGTAGCCTTCCTTGTCGTAGATCTTGTGGACCTTCTCGAACAGCTCGGCCATGCGGTCGAAGCGCCCCAGCGCGTCGCGCTTGAGTTCTTCGAGCTTCTTGGTCAGGGCCTTGGAGCCGCCGTTGCCGTCGTCGTCGTCTTCCGCGTCGAACTCGTCGAAGTCTTCCTCGGCCACGTAGTCGTCGGCTTCATTGGGGTTGGAGAAGCCGTCGACGATGGTCGAGATGACGACCTTGCCTTCGCGGATCTCATTGCCCAGGCGCAGGATCTCGGCGATGGTGGCGGGCGACGCCGAGATCGCTTCCATCATGGCCATCAGGCCGCCTTCGATGCGCTTGGCGATCTCGATTTCGCCTTCGCGCGTCAGCAGCTCGACCGTGCCCATTTCGCGCATGTACATGCGGACCGGGTCGGTGGTCCGGCCGAATTCGCTGTCCACGGTGGAAAGTGCCGCTTCGGCTTCTTCCTCGGCTTCCTCGACGGTGGTGGCGGTGGGGGCCGTGTTGTTCAGCAGCAGCGTCTCGGCGTCCGGCGTCTGCTCGTACACCGCCACGCCGAGGTCGTTCAGCATCGTGACCACGACTTCCATGGTCTCGGCGTCGACCAGCTTGTCGGGCAAGTGGTCGGAGATTTCGCCCTGCGTCAGGTAGCCGCGCGTCTTGCCCAGCGTGATCAGCGTCTTCAGGCGCTGGCGGCGCTTGGCCATGTCTTCCTCGGAGAGCACGGTCTCGTCGAGGCCGAACTCCTTCATCAAGGCGCGTTCCTTCGCCTTGCTGATCTTCATGCGCAGCGGCTTGACCTTTTCCTCGGTCGAGGCGACGACCGGCTCACCCGCCAGGTCGTCCTCGATGTCCGACATGTCGATGTCGCTCGCCGGCGCGTCGTCCTTCCCCTTCGCCTTGGGCTTGCGGCCGCGCTTGGCGCCGGTGGTGGCGGGGGCGGCATCGCCGGCCGCAGCGGCGGCCTTGGGCGGGCGGCCGACCTTGCGCGGGGCAGCTGCAGCGGCAGGCGCGGCGGCCACGGCGGTGGCGGCTGCGGCAGGTTTCTTGAGTTCAGCGGTGGCGGGCGATTTCGTGGAGGTCACAGGTTTGGCTTTCGTGGCAGTCGGGGCGACGGTCGCCTTGGGGGCGGCAGTGGCCTTCAACGGCTTCGCCGCGACGGGTTTGGTGGCTGACACGGCAGGCTTCTTGGAGCTGGGCATACGACCTCGTGGATCAAGAATGAACAAGCGGAATCACTGAGCCAAACAGGGTTTGGCTGCGCCTACCCGGCGCGGGCATACAGAAACGGAGAGGAATCTCTCCAGACGGCAAGATGTCGGGCGAACATTTGGTGTGCAGTCCTTGCGGTGTATTGACCCTTTTCCCGTTGGGAAGTGCATTGCGCGTGGGGTCGGCCCGGAGGTGCTGCTGTCGCTCTTGCCGTACAGACAGCCTTAGATTATAGCTTGACAACCAGAATTCAAGAGGTATTACGTGCGGGAGAAAGGCGCAATTGCAGCTCGCGTCGGCGTGCCTGCAACGCCCGGTAGCGGTCGATGGCGCCCGGGTCGGTGCCCGCGGCGGCAATGGCCTCCGTTTCCTGGGCCTTGAGGTGGTCGTCGAGGATGTAGTCGAGCACGTTGCGCAGTTCGGCCGCGGCTTCCGCCGCCGCCGGGTCGGCCCCGACATCGATCGGCGCGCCATCCGGGCCGGTCATGACCTTGCTCGCCAGCGCCTCGAACGGCAGTTCGCGCATGCCTTCGCGCAGCGCGGCCCAGGGCTGCGCACCATGCTCGTGCACCTGGCTGTCGAGCCACGCAAAAAGCTGGCCGTGCATGCCCGGCAGGTCGCAGAGGATGCCGTGCATCTCCTGACTGAGCGCCTCCCAGGCGCTGGTGTTCGACAGCAGCAGGCGGACCGCGACGTCCGAGCGGCCGATGGGCAGGGACCGGCCGCGCGGCGCCGAATCCGCGGCGGACTTGTCGCGGCCCCAGCGGCTGCCTTTCTCCCAGTTGCCCTTTTCCCATTTCTTCTTGAACGGGCGCTTGCCGCCGCCATCGCCCCCGCCGCCCCCTCCGCTCTCGCCCGGGCCGTAGTCGGGCGACCAGGAAGGCTCCCAGTCGCCATCCGGCATGGGCGGCCCGTCGTCCATCGCTTGCGGCGGCGGCGACCCGCGCCGGGGTGGCGCGGCCGGCTTCCAGAGGTCGGTCAGAGCCTGCGAGCCGAGCTGCACCAGCCCCGCGATCTCTTCCAGCAGTTGCCGCTTCAGCGCGCCGTCGGGCATGGCCGTCCAGAGCGGACGCACATTGCTGGTCATGCGGGCGCGGCCCTCCGCCGTGCCCAGGTCGCAGCCGTCGCGCGCCGCGTCCAGCATGAAGCGGCTGAGCGGCGTCGCCTCGCCGACGAAGCGGGAAAACGCTTCGGCGCCGTGTTCGCGGATGAAGCTGTCCGGATCGTGCTCCGCCGGCAGGAACAGGAACTTGATGCTGCGCACGTCGGTGGCAAAGGGCAGGGCGCCATCGAGCGCCTTGCGCGCCGCCCGCCGGCCCGCACCATCGCCGTCGAAGCTGAAAACCACCGAATCGGTGAAGCGGAACAGCTTCTGGACATGTTCCGGCGTGCAGGCCGTGCCCAGCGTGGCCACCGCATTCGGAAAACCCAGCTGCGCCAACGCCACCACGTCCATGTAGCCTTCCGTGACCAGCACGTAGCCCTTGTCGCGCAGCGCCGCGCGGGCCTCGAACAGGCCGTACAACTCGCGCCCCTTGCTGAACACGGGCGTCTCCGGCGAATTGAGGTACTTGGGCTTCTCGTCGCCGAGCACGCGCCCGCCGAAGCCGATGCATTCCCCCTTGACGTTGCGGATCGGGAACATCACCCGGTCGCGGAAGCGGTCGTAGCGCTTGTCCTCGCCGTCCTCGCCGGTGATCACCAGCCCGGATTCGGCCAGCAGCGGGTTGTCGTATTCGGGAAACACGCTGGCCAGCGTGCGCCAGCCGGGCGGGGCGTACCCGATGCCGTATTGCCTGGCCACCTCGCCGGAGACGCCGCGGCCTTTCAGGTAGTTGACGGCGGTGTCCGAGTCGCGCAGGTGCTTGCGGTAGGCGTCGCCGGCTTTTTCAAGCACTTCCGTCAGCGTGGCCTGCTTCTGGCGCTGCCCGGCGGCGCGGGCGCGTTCCTCGGGCGAGGCGTCGTCTTCCGGTACCTGAAGGCCGTACTGGCCAGCCAGGTCGTGCACCGCCTCGACGAAACCCATGCCCGCATGCTCCATCAGGAAGCCGATGGCGTTGCCGTGCACGCCGCAACCGAAGCAGTGATAGAACTGCTTGGTCGGGCTGACGGAGAAGGAGGGCGACTTCTCGCTGTGGAAGGGGCACAGGCCGGAGAAATTCGCGCCGGTCTTCTTCAACTGCACATAGCGGCCGACGATTTCCACCACGTCGGCGCGCGCGATCAGTTCCTGGATGAAAGAAGCGGGGATGGTCATGTAGGCGGGGAGCGGCAGATGATACGCAAGGCTTCTGGCCTGCGTCCGGCGGCGGCATACTGCACCGACGATGCTGCGCAACCCGCTCGCCAACGCCCCCCCGTTCATGCGCCACCCGCTGCGCTTCGCGTGGGGCGCGCTCAAGGCCTTCAAGGCGAACCAGGGCCTGCTGCTGGCCGGCGCGGTCGCCTACTACGCGCTGCTGTCGATCGTGCCGCTGCTGATCGTCATCGTGATGGCGATGTCGCACTTCATCGGCGAGCACGAGCTGCTGGGCACCATCGGGCGCTACCTGGAATGGCTGCTGCCCGGGCAGTCCAGGGCGATCGTCACGGAGTTGTCGAACTTCCTGGACCACCGCGACGTGCTGGGGCCGGTGTTGCTGATCACGATGATCTTCTTCAGTTCGCTGGCATTCACCGTGCTCGAAAGCGCCATGGCGGTGATCTTTCACCATCGCAAGGAACTGCACCGGCGGCATGCGCTGCTGTCGCTGGTGATGCCGTACCTCTACATCCTGAGCCTGTGCGTGGGGCTGGTGCTGGTGACGCTGGTGGCGGGCGCGCTGCAGCTGATCGGGCAGGAAAGCGTCGAGTTGCTGGGGCACAGCTGGTCGCTCTCGGGCGTCTCGGGGCTGTTGCTGTACCTGCTGGGGCTGGCGGGCGAGATCTTCATGCTGACCTCGCTCTACCTGGTGATGCCGGTCGGGCGGCTGTCATGGCGCCATGCGCTGCTGGGCGGCGTGACGGCGGCGCTGCTGTGGGAAGTGACACGCCGGGTGCTGATCTGGTACTTCACGAGCCTGTCGCAGGTGAACGTGGTGTATGGGTCGCTGACCACGGCCATCGTGGTGCTGCTGAGCCTGGAGATCGCCGCCACGCTGGTGCTGTTCGGGGCGCAGGTGATTGCGGAGTACGAGCGGCTGGAGCGGGCGCATCGCGTGCGGCATGCCAAGCCCGGAAAGGCCGGGCCCTGGCAGCCGCCTGGCCGGCACTGAGGGTGTCAGGGTGAACTAGTTGCTGCGTCTTCGCAGACGATCCGCCGATCAGTGGCCGATTGCCCTCGGCGCGCCTTGCGTCACCCCCTGCGCATTGAAGGCAGCGCCTCAGAAAGCGGGAGCCGCGAGCGTGCCCACGATGCGGTTGCTCGCGCGGTCGACCCTGGACACGCTCAGGTCTTCGTTCAGCACATAGGCGAGCATGCCGTCGCGTGCGAACACGATCGCCTGGCGCGGCTCCTTGAAGCCGGTGATGGTGGAGACGACTTGCTGCGTGGCCACCGAGATCACCGAGACCGTGTTGTCGCCGAGATTGCCCACGTAGACGAACAGTCCGTCGGGCGAGAGCGCGGCGCCATACGGGTCTCTGCCGACCGTGATCGTGGTGGCAATCCTGCGCTTGTCGACGTCGACCACCGCGATCGTGTTGCTGCCGCTGTTGGCGGCAAAGATCGTTTTGCCGTCGGCCGCGACCGAGATGGCGCGCAATTTGTCGAAACCGGTGATTTCGCCCGTGATCCGGTTGGTCGTCGTGTCGACGACCGTGATCTTGTCGCCGAGGAAATTGGTCACGTACAAGGCCTGTCCGTCCGGGCTGAGGCGCACACCCTGCCGTGGCTGCGCAAAGCCGGTGACCACCGCGCGCGGCTGCTGTGCCGCGAGGTCGTAGCGCGTGACGGTATTGGCGGCCTGATTGTTGACGTACAGCGTGCCGCCGTCCTTGCTCAACACGGTGCCGAACGCGCCAGCGCCGACCGGCAGCCTGTTCACGGTCTCAAGGCTCGCGGTATCGATCACGGCGACGGTGCCCAGGCTGCTGTCGGACACGTAGAACTGCCGGCCAGATGGGGCGAAGATGATGTTGCGCGGTGTCACGAAGCCGTGCAGCACGGCGCGCACCTTGCCCGTCGAGAGATCGAAGACGATCACTTCGGGTCGTTCGCTGTACGACACGACGGCGGTACGCTCGTCGGGGCTCAGGGCCAGCGAGTTGTTGTGAATGCTGCCGTCGAAGGTCCAGCGCGCCGTCACTGCGGGGGAGGGCACCGGCTCCGCGGCCATTGTGGTGCTGGCACCGGCCGCGGCCAGAGCGGCAAGGCAGATCGTGGTGGCGAGGGCGAGGTGTTTCATCCGGGGGCTTTCAAGGTCGGTTGCAGGGGCACGCGGCCTTATGCGAACAAGGCGCTGACACCCGAGTGGATGGCGAGGCCACCACCCAACAACCACGCGGCCAGCAGCGCCGCGAGTGCCAGCGGCTTGATGCCCGCCTTGCGGATGGCCGAGGCATGGGTGGTCAGGCCGAGTGCGGCCATCGCCATCGCGAGCAGCGCGGTGTCGATGTCGACCATCACGCCGACGAGCGGCTTGGGCAGGATGGCCAGGGAATTCAGGCCGGCCACCACGACGAAGCCGAACGCGAACCAGGGAATCACGACGCCACCGGACTTCTGCGCAGGCGCCCCTTGGGGCTGCACGTCGCTCGCATCCTTCGATCGCGACAGGTAGGCCGACAGCACGATCAGGAACGGCGCCAGCATCATGACCCGGACCATCTTCGCGATCACGGCCGTGTTGGCTGCTTCTTCGCTGATGGCGCGCCCGGCGGCGACGACTTGCGCGACTTCGTGGATGGTCGAGCCGGCGAAGATGCCGTAGGCGCCCGGCGACATCGAGATCAGCTGGTATTGCTCGTTCAGGTGATAGAGCGCCGGGTACAGGAACATCGCCAGCGTGCCGAACACGACCACGGTGGAGACGGCCACCGTCACCTGTTCGGCACGGCCGCGCACCACCGGCTCGGCCGCCATCACCGCGGCAGCGCCACAGATGGAGCTGCCGGCACCGATCAGCATGGCGGTCTTGCGATCCAGGCCGAGCACGCGGGTGCCGACGAACCACGAGAGCGCGAAGGTGCTGCACAGCACCAGGGCGTCGATCACCACGCCGGCCATGCCGACATTGCCGATGTCCTGGAAGGTCAACCGCAGGCCGTACAGGATGATGCCCAGGCGCAGCAGTTTCTGCTTGGAGAACCCGACGCCGGCGGCGCTGGCCGGTGCGATGCGCGCATAGACCGTGTTGCCCACCAGCATGCCGAGCACGATCGCCAGTGTCAGCGCGCTGATGCCGTTGGCTTGCAGCCAGGCGATCTTGCCAAGCTCGATGGCGACGAGGGCCACGCCACCGGCCAGTGCCAGGCCGGGCAACATGCCGCTGATGCGCGGCCACACGCCGTGCGGTGATGGATGGGATGCGGCGACATTCGACGGCGCGAGGGCATTAGCGTGGGCGGACATGAGGTGTTGGGGATGGGCTGGATTCGACAGGGCGGATTGCATGGGACGGACTTTGAGCCATCTCGATTCATCTGACAAACGGATAGTTTCCGTATAACCTACCTGTAGATCAGGTAGAAAGGATTTCGCCATGCGCCTCACGCTGCGACAACTTCACATCTTCACGGCGGTGGCCGACACCGGCAGCACCACCGCGGCAGGGCTGCAGGTCGCGCTGTCGCAGTCGGCGACCAGCGGCGCGCTGAATGAACTGGAAGCCCTGCTGGACGCGCAGCTGTTCGACCGCGTCGGCAAGCGCCTGGTGCTGAACGACACCGGCCGTGCCCTGCTGCCGCAGGCCAGGGCCGTGCTGGACGGCGCCCAGGGCATCGAGAAGCAGTTCGGCCTGGCCGGCGGGGCCGACAAGGACATGGGACTCGCCACGCACCTGCGCGTGGGCGCCAGCACGACGATCGGCAACTACCTGTTGCCGGCGCTGGTGGCGAGCCACCTGCGCGACTCGCCCGCAACCACCATCGACGTGACCATCGGCAACACCAGCGAGATCGCCACCGCGGTGGCGCGGCTCGAGGTGGACGTGGGGCTGATCGAAGGCCCTTGCCACGAGCCCGAGCTGCATGCGCAGCCCTGGCTCGAAGACGTGCTGGCTATCGTCTGCGCGCCGTCGCATCCGCTGATGCGCGCAGATCTCGGCGCGCGCGTCGGACTGAAGGCATTGCGCACGCAGCGTTGGCTGCTGCGCGAGCCTGGTTCCGGCACCCGCGAGGCGGTCGAGCACGCCTTGCTGCCGCACCTGCACCAATGGGTGCAACCGATGCAGCTCGGCAGCACCGAGGCCATCAAGCAGGCCGCGGCCGAAGGACTGGGCCTGACATGCCTCTCCCTGTGCGCGGTGCAGGACCTGCTGACGCTCCGGAGGCTGGTGCTGGTGAACACGACCCTGCCGCGCCTGGCGCGACGCTTCTACCTGATTCGCCATCGTCAGAAGAAGTTGTCGAACAGCCTGCAGCGCTTCGTCTCGCGTTGCGAGGCGGCAGATCCCAACCGTCTACTGGAGTCTTAGGGCGGCCTCACCTGCGTCTTGGCGGTCGTCGTCTTCAGGTGCGAATACATGGGGAGCGGCCAGAACCGCTGGCTGGGTCTGAACGACCGGCGAGTGTGTCGCCGGTCTTGTGGTGAGTCGTTGCATCAATGCAGCTTGACCCGCGCAACTGTCCGCCGGAACATGAAGCGCGCCGCTGTACCGAGCGCTGTCTTCCACGCACCATGCAAGGCCAGTTCGTGCATCTTGTAGAGCGACATATACATGCCGCGCGCGAAGAGGCCGTCGATCCACAGGTTGCCGCCGACGAGCCGTCCCATCAGGTTGCCCACGGTCGTGTGCCTGCCGAGTGACACCAGGGAGCCGAAATCGCGGTAGCGCCAAGGCTTCATCGGTTTGCCGCGCAAGAGACCAGTGATCTGGCGAAGCACGTGCGCGGCCTGCTGGTGCGCCACCTGCGCGCGCGGTGGCACGTTGCCGTCTTGTCCGATCCAAGGCGCGGCGGCGCAGTCCCCGATGGCGAAAATGGTGTCGTCGCCGGTTGTCTGCAGCGTGGGCTTTACGACAAGCTGGTTGATGTCGTTGCTTTCCAGGCCGTCGAGTTGGGCGAGGAATGCCGGCGCTTTGACGCCGGCAGCCCACACCACCAGTTCAGCGGGAATGGTTTCTCCGTTCGCGAGCTGCACACCGGCGGCGGTGACGGCGGTCACCCTGGCGCTGGTCCGCACGCGAATGTCGAGCTTCTCGAGCAACTGTGTGGCCGCCGCGGAGATGCGCTCGGGCAGCGCGCGCAGCACGCGCGGACCGGCCTCGATCAGGTTGAGCCTGATGTCGCGCTCAGGATCGATGTGGTCCAGGCCGTAGGACACCAGGGCACGCGTGGCGTGGTGCAACTCGGCGGCCAGCTCCACACCCGTTGCACCGGCCCCGATGATGGCGACCTGCAGCTGTTCAGGTCGAAGAGCGGTGCTCTGTGCGTTTGCGCGCATGCATGCATTGACGAGCCGGCGGTGAAACTGCACCGCCAACGCGGGCGTCTCCAGCCGGATCGCGTGTTCCTGGACGCCTGGCGTGCCGAAGTCGTTGTTGAGACTGCCCACGGCAATGACCAGCGTGTCGTAGCCGAACACGCGCGGGCCGGTGACGTGCTCGCCTTGCTCCGCGTCGATGTAGGGCGCCACATGCACCTCGCGCCGCTGCCGGTCCAGGCCCGTCATCTCCCCCATGCAATAGCGGAAGCCGTGCCAGTGCGCCTGGGCGAGATAGTCGACCGCATGCGCGTGCAAATTGACCGTGCCTGCAGCGATCTCGTGCAGATGCGGCTTCCAGAAATGCGTGCGCGCCTTCTCGATCAGCGTGACCTGTGCCGCACCGCGGTGACCCAATTGGTCACCCAACTGAGTGGCCAACTCGAGCCCGCCCGCTCCACCGCCCACGATCACGATGCGATGCACGGGCGTGCCCGATTGGGCGGGGCGTTCCTCGGTGACAACAGTTGCGGTTTCGGTTGCGTGCGCTCCGCGTTGAAGCATCTTGTTCATTGCTCGCGACATTGGGCGACCTTGTTCGGGTTCATGTCGTCAGGAGCCTCAGCGGGCTTGGGGACCCGGGTGACCGATGGAATCCCCGTGCAGTCAGATCAGTTGACTGCGGTGAGGTCTTTCGATGCGACCTGTCGCCACGAACACCGGGCTGCAGGAACCAGTCCATTTCTTCGGGCGCCCAATCGCGGCGCGCGACGCGAACCTCGCGCAAACACTCTCTCAGGAAAGCCATGCTGCTGTTCTCCAGTTGGGGGTGCCGCGCGTGACGCAGCGGCGTCGAAGTAAAGGGGCCGGTTGGAATGTCGAGCAAATCTGTCGCTTGTCTGCTCGCGCAGTACCCGTCTTAGTCGTCCACGATCAACCTGAAACAGCGGGCACGTTCAGCTGAATGCACACGACGCAAGAGCCTCAGCGGGCCAGGCTTGGAGCCTTGGGTGCCCGCAAGGATCTCCGTGCGATCAGCTCAGTTGAACGCCGTGAGGTCTTTGGCCTCGATGCCGTGCTGCTCGCAATAGGCCAGATAGCGCTTCAGCGAGGTCTTCCAGTTTTCGGATGCGATGACGTTCTCGTTCTCGTCGAGGAACAGGAGTTCGCCGTTCACCTGCACCAGCGTGGTCACGTAGCCGCTGGCGCCTGCCGAGACGGGTTCATAGGTGTGGCTCGATGCGGCGGTCTCGTACACGATGCTGTCGGGCCCGGCGGTCCAGTCGTGTTCCTTGTATTTCCACTGGCCTTCGATGGTGTAGACCATGACCGTGCCGGTGTGGTGGTGCTTGGGCAATTGGACGCCCATCGGGGCCTTCATCATGACGATCCATTCGCCCTTGATCGGGTCGAGCTTGAAGTACTTCAGCAGGATGGTGTCTGCATAGGGCACGAGCGGGACCCAGGGCAGGGATGCGCCATCGGTGACTGCGGTATCGACTTGTTGGTAGAGCATGTTTGTCTCCGTGAGAGAGGTGGGGTTGAGAAATGGTTTTTGAACGTGCCAGGGCTGCCCGCCGTGTTGGCGGTGCCCTGGATTTGCCGCGGGAACTGGTGGGTGGGTTCAGCTCAGCGCGGTGCCCGTGAGGGTGGCGCGAAGCATCTTGCGTGGCGCCTTGCCGTAGTCGGCCACGGCGTAGTGCTGGACCGCCAGGTTGTCCCACATGGCAACCGTGTTGTTTCTCCACTTCAGGCGCACCTGGTATTCCGGAATCGCGGCCTGGGAGGTCAGGTAGTTCAGCAGGTGATGCGCCTCCGGCATGAAGTCCTGGCCGTACCGGATGTCGTCGAAGTTGTAGAAGTTCGAGAAATGGGTCGTGAACACGGTGTTGACGTACAAAACCTTCTCGCCCGTCTCAGGGTGCGTGAGCACCACCGGGTGCTCGGCGGCGGGGTTCTTCGCGGCCATCGCGTGACGGTCTGCGATCGGCATCTGGGCGCCAAAGGCGTGCTCGGCACTGTGCTTGGCGTACAGGCCATCGATGCGTTGCTTGATGGCCTCGGGCAGCTTCTCGTAGGCCATCACCATGTTGGACCAGATGGTGTCGCCGCCGGTGTCCGGACCCAGTTCGCAGCGCAGGATTGCGCCGCGCGGGGGCGCCTTCTTGTAGGTGACATCGGCATGCCAGATGTTTTCGCGGCTGGCCTTCTCGACGAAGCCCTCGGGCTTGCTCGGGTCGAGATTGCGGTACAGCGCCAGCAGCTTGTCCGCCTCGGGATGGCTCGGCGCAAAGGGATGGCTTTCGAGTTCGGCGAATTGAGCGGCAAAGTTCTGCTGCTCCATCGGCGAGATGTCCTGATCGCGAAAGAACAGCACCTTGTGCTTGAGCCACAGCGCACGGATTTCGGCAATGGCGTCAGGGTCGTGGGCGGCATCGGCCAGGCTGATGTTGCTGAGTTCGGCGCCGATGGCGGGCGTGCAAAGCTCCACCTTGATCGAATGCTGGCGCACCGATGGCCGGACGATGGCCGGTGCGGCCATGGGCGTTGCTTGTGGGGTGGCTTGCAGGGTGGATTGCGGGGTTGTGGCGGTTGCTGTCATTGATGTCTCCAATCTGTGTTTGAGCGGGGCGGATCAGTAGCTACGTCCGACAGATGTGGCTGAACAGGAAGGGCCACTGGTTCGTTCGTCTACGGGCTCAATGGTAGATATTGGGGCCGCGAGCTGATTTCAGGGGTGGGACAATTTCGTTCAAAATTGGGACACCGGAGCCAGGAGGCAGCAAGGCTGGCAAGCCGATGGCGAAAGCGCTTCGGCACAGTCCGTGCGGCCGCCAATTGCGGGCAGCGGCGATCTGCAACTTCAGGAACGTATGGGGAGCAGTGCAGGAGTTCAGGCAGCTAGCGTGCCTCTCGCACCTGCGTTCTCAGTTCTGCGAGATGGGCCGGGCTGCCGCCTTGCCCTGCCGGTGGTGGGCCGCCCAATCCGAGGGTGTCTTGCCGAACTGACTGCGGAACCAGCTGGAAAAGTGAGTGCTGGAGGAAAAGCCCAGGAGTTCGGCGACCTCGTACAACCTGCGTTTGCTGTGGGCCAGGTACTCCTCGGCTAGTTCAGCACGTACAGCATTGATGACCGTCGTGACACTCTCACCTTCGGCCGCCAGCTGTCGGTTCAGGGTGCGTCGATGCATGCCAAGGTGCTGGGCAACCCGATCCACCGAGCAAAGTCCGCTGGGCAGCAGCATCTTGACGATCTCGCGTGTCCGCTGCGCCGGCTCGTCGGGGATGTTGACCAGCTGCATCTCCAGCCATCGTTTCACCTCGCGGTTCAGCTTCGGGTCTGCAGCAGGAATTGGCACATCCAGGTCGCGGCCGCGGCAAACGATGGCATTGGATTCCTGGGAGAAATCCATGGCCCTTCCCAGCACGCGGCGATGCACCGCAAGGCTGGCGGGCCGCTCGTGGGTGAAAAGGAACCGTTCCGGCCGGAAGGTATCGCCACTGAGCACTCTCAACACCCGCAGTACGACGCCCATCGCCTGTTCGATGGCCTGGCGCCGGAAGCCCTCGTGCTTCATGTTCACACCTACATGTATCAGCACGAAGTCGCCTTCGTCTTCGAGGCGCAATTGCACGGCGGCGTTGTGCAGCCGCATGTAGCGGACAAACGATTCCAATGCTGCGCGAAGCGTTGGCTCCTCGCGCATCGCCAGGGCCAGCATGCCCAGGTTGGCCAGGCTTCTCGTTTCCGCGAGCAAAAGTCCGAAGGCCTCCTGGCCGGACAGGCGGGCCGACTCCTCCAGCAGCCATGCAACCGAATCGGCACTGATCATCAGATTCGGATCGTCGAGGACGGCGGCTGGCAGCTTGGCCATTCGCAGCATGCGAAACGGATCGAGCCCGACCAGACGGGCGACGTGTTCGTAGTCGGTCAGGCTGGCACTTCGCGTCAGAGTATTCATCGCTGTCACCTGTCCCAATTTTGAAATATTGTGTCCCAAGTAAAACGGCTTGCGCAAGCGACCAAGGCTATCTTGGAGGCTGATAATTTTGGAAGAGGAGTAGACAATGGAGATGAGCGCTTCAACGAACATTGTTCGGCCGCGCCCCCTGGGGCAAGTGGATGCCGACAACCCTGACGCGTTCAATCACTGCTTTGCCGAAGTCAACGGCATTCGCATGCATTACGTCGACGAAGGTCAGGGCCCGCTCGTCATCCTGCTGCATGGATTTCCATACCTCTGGTACATGTGGAGGCGCCAGATCGGGGCCCTGGCCGAAGCCGGCTATCGGGTCGTCGCGCCCGACCTGCGGGGTTTCGGGCAGACCGACCGTTCAGTCTCCATTGAAGCCTACGACATGAGTCGGGCAGTGGGCGACATGGTCGGCCTGATGCGAGCCCTCGACGAGACATCCGCCGTCATCGTCGGACACGACCTGGGCGCCTGGGTCGCTCAAGCGTCCGCCATGCTCAGGCCCGACCTGTTTCGAGCCCTCGTCATGCTCAACACACCGGTGCCGCCCAGGGGCAAGGAATGGCCAAGCGTCGTCTGGCGCGCAATGGGGAAGGACAAGACCTTCTACCAGTTGTACTTCCAGCAAGTCGGCAAGCCCGACCGGGAAATGTCGCGCGACCCACGCAAGACCTTGCGCAGCATCTTCTATTCCATCTCCGGTGACGCGACTGGCAAGGAGCGCTGGCGCTTGTTCGTCGAGCCTGGAGAAACCATCCTCGACACGCTCACCGAGCCAAAGGTCTTCCCTCCCTGGCTGAGCCCGCGGGCCCTCGACTACTACGTCGACGAATTCACGCGCACGGGATTCACCGGCGCCCTGAACTACTACCGCTGCAGGGACCGCAACTGGGAAATCACGGCCTTTCTCGAGGGCGCGGTGGTGAGCCAACCGAGCCTCTTCATCGGGGGTGCTGCCGATCCGGCCTTCGAACAGATCGTCGGCGCCTATGACCAACTCGAAGCGTATCTGCTCGGCCTGCGGAAAAAGGTAATGCTGCCTGGCGTGGGCCATAGCGCGGCAGAAGAACGGCCTGATCAGGTCAACGATCTGCTGCTGGAATTTCTCGAGCAGCTAGCGCCGGTCGATGCCGCGCGAGTGCGTTGATTCGGCCTCCGTTCGAAGGTGGTTGGCTCCCACGTCAGCCTCGTCCAACGTCCAACTCGCGACAGGTATCCCGAACTCGCTGCGGAACCAGCGCGCGAAGGATTGGGGCGCGCTGAAACCCAGCAGCATCGCCAGTTCGTTGCGCGAGCGCGCCGGGCCGGCCAGATAACGTGGAGCGAGTTCGCGCCGGACCTCGCGCATTAGCGCATTGAACGAGGTGGCCTCGCGGTCCAGGTGGCGGCGGAGGGTCCTCACATCCATTGCCAACTGTGCGGCGATGTTGACCTGGGAACAGTGGTCGGTTCCCAGCGCCGCCAGGATCAGGCGGCGCACCTGGTCCGCAGTCGATCGCGGGGTACCCATGTTCAGCGTTTGCACGTAGTCATGCGCATAGCGTCCGAGTTGGGAACTGGTTGACAGCGGGCGATCCAGGTCGACGCGCTTGAGGACGATGCCGTTGATCGCCTCCTTGAAGCTTGCCCTGTTCGAGAACACGCGCCGGATGACCCGCAGATCGCGCGGCGCCTCGTGCATGAAGCAGACGCGGTCGGGCTCCCATCCCTCGGGCAACGCCTGCTTGAGAAAGCGGTACACCACTGTGATCGACTGATCCAGCGACTGCCGCGTGGACGTATGGCGCCCCACGTATTCAAAGCACAGGCGCCCCTGCCGCGTGTCCTCTTCCAGCCAGATCTGAAGGGATTCGGTGTGCAGGTGGATGTAGCTGGAGAGCATCTGCAACGACGCGCGCACGTTGCTCTGTTCGCGGACCAGGAAGGCCAGCGGTCCCAGCACGAGGAACGGCCTGGATTCGGCCAGTCGCACGCCGAAATCCTCCCAGCCCGAGCGCTCGGCCGAGCGCTCCAGCAACTGGCCGATGGACTCGGAAGGCACCCTGAGGTCCGGGTCGTTCAGGCAGGCGGGATCGATCCCGACTTCGCGCAGCATCGCCAGGGGGTCGAGTCCGCCGGCTTGCGCCAT
The DNA here is from genome assembly GCF_018449755.1 of Variovorax sp. dw_954. Taxonomy (NCBI): domain Bacteria; kingdom Pseudomonadati; phylum Pseudomonadota; class Betaproteobacteria; order Burkholderiales; family Comamonadaceae; genus Variovorax; species Variovorax sp. dw_954. The sequence goes on from NZ_JAAVVD010000011.1 coordinate 66,359, forward strand.
GGCGGCGTAGTTGGTCAAGGAGGCACTGCGCGAGAGGGGCTTCATGGTTTACCCGTGCTGTCCGAATATGTTCAGTGTATGGCCGTTTATGTTCATTGCGCGATGGCGCAATCCCTACGCTTGAGCCTGTTCACATGCAAACCAGGAGACACCATGAACTTCAGCGATCGTCCCTACGAACACGCCAGCGCCTGGCGAGGCGACGCCATGAGCCGATCCAGCGAATGGATCGTGAGGCTGGACGCGCAGGACAACGAACTGCTGCACCGCGCGGTGTGCGATGCGCGATCTGCCGGGCTCGGCATTCCGGGGCTGCGCCGCTCGGACATTGACCTCGGGCCGCTGGGCGCCAAGTTGCAGGCCATGCAACAGGAGATCCTGCAGGGGCGCGGCTTCGTCCTGCTGCGCGGCTTCGACATCGACCGCTATACGCTGGAGGACGCGGCGCTGGCCTACTGGTGCATCGGCGCCTACCTGGGGCAAGGCGCTGCACAGAACGCGCAGGGCGACGTGCTGGGCCATGTCACGAACCTGGGCGCGGACTTTCGGGCCGATCCGAATGCGCGCGGCTATCAGACTCGCCAGAGCCTGCCCTACCACAACGACCTCATGGACATCGTCGGCCTGCTGTGCATTCATCCGGCCCGCGTGGGTGGCATATCCCGCATCGTCAGTTCAACGGCGATCCACAACGAGGTGCTCAGGCAGCGCCCGGATCTGCTGCGCCTGGCCTACGAAGACTTCGTCATGGATCGCCGCGGCGAAGCGCCCGAAGGCAAGGGGCCGCACTACGCTATCCCGCTGTTTGCCCGCACAGGTGGCCATCTGTTCGTTCGCTACAACCGGACCTATGTCGAGTCCGCGCAGCGCTTCCCCGATGTGCCGCGACTGAGCGACGCACAGATCGAGTTGCTCGATCTGATAGACCGGCTGTGCAACGACGAGAAGATGCACCTGTCGATGGAGCTGGCGCGCGGTGACATGCAGTTCATCAGCAACCACACCACGCTGCATTCGCGCACGGACTATGAAGACGGCCCGGATCCCAGCCAGCGGCGCCTTCTTCTGAGGCTGTGGCTCAACACCGGCTTCTTCCAGCAGTTTCCAGCTGCGTACCAGGATCGCCTGGAGGACACGGTCGCCTGGCAGAAGAATCCTCGGCCACCGATCTTCGACGTTTCGGCGGTGCAGGTGGAACTGGCCCACTAGCCATCCGCAAAAAGGAGACTGGCCCATGACAACCACCCCTGTTTCAGTTCCGCGCGCCTACCTGCACCCCTGCGCATGGAAAGGCGAGGATCTCTGCGCTCGCAGCGACTGGACCATTCAACTGGATCCGGGCGACATTGCCGAGCTCGAATCAGCACTCGCGCTCGTCAAGTCGCGGGGCATCGGGATTCCCGGGCTTTCCGGGAGTGACTTCGTCATTCCCCGGCTTGCCCGGAAGATGAATTCCGTCCTGAATCAGCTGGAAGACGGGCGCGGTTTCGCCCTGCTCCGCGGCCTGCCCGTCGGGCGCTATTCGAAAGCGGACGCCGCAACCATCTACTGGGGCCTCGGGGCGCATCTCGGCCAGGCCTTCGCGCAGAACGCCCAGGGCGACATGCTCGGCCACGTGCGCGATCTGGGTGCGAACTGGAACACCGAAATGCGTGCGCGCGGGTACCACACGCGATCGCATCTTCCCTTCCACAACGACTCCACCGACGTCGTCGGCTTGCTGTGCCTGCAAAAGGCGAAGCAGGGCGGCACTTCTCGCATCGTCAGTGCCGCCGCGATCCACAACGAATTCGTGGCTCGACGCCCCGACCTGTGGGCGGTGATGTGCGAACCCTTCTGTGTGGACCGCCGCGGCGAAGAAAACGTCGGACAGAAGCGCTATTACGTGACGCCATGCTTCAACCACCTGGATGGCCGCTTGTTCGTTCGGTACAACCGCACGTACATCGAATCTGCACAACGCTTCGCAGAGGTTCCGCGCCTGAGCCCGGAGCAGATGGAAGCGCTCGATCTGATGGACTCCTTGTGCAGCGACCCGGCTTTCCATATGGAGATGTCCTTCGAGCCCGGCGACATGCAGTTCCTGAACAACTACGTGGTGCTGCATTCGCGCGGCGACTATGAGGACTGGCCCGAGGTCGAGCGCAAGCGGCACCTGCTGAGGCTATGGCTGCGGACGCCGGGCTTCTCGCGCTTGCCCGCGCCCTTCGCCGATCGCAACGCCGACATGACGGCCTGGCAACAGCACCCACGCCCGCCGGCGTTCGACGTTGCCGAAATCGAGACCGTGCTTGCGCACTGAGCTTTTTCTTCCACGAGAAAGTACCCACCATGTGCCTCCCGACTCTCCTGCCGTCTGCACGGCGCTACTTCCTGACCCTGGCAGCGGCCATCGTGGCGATGGCTGCATCCGGCATCACTGCCGCCGAGACGCCCTACCCGAATCGACCGATCACGCTGGTCGTCCCTTTTTCGCCGGGCGGCGAGACCGACATCTTTGCGCGCACCCTCTCTCACGAGTTCGGCAAGGCGCTGGGGCAGCCGGTCATCATCGTGAACCGCGGCGGCGCCACCGGCGCGATCGGCACCGAGAGCGTGGCGCGCAGCAAGCCCGACGGCTACACCCTCGTCTTCGGCACGGCTGCGACACACGCGCTGAACATGTCGGCATACAAAAGCCTGTCCTACCATCCGTTGAAGGACTTCGAACCTGTCGCATTGGTCGGAACCGTGCCGGTGGTCCTGTACGCGAATCCCTCCATGCCTCGCAGCGCGCGCGATTTCATCGAGAAGCTCAAGGCCAACCCGAACAAGTTCTTCTTCGGCTCCTCAGGCCTGAGCACGACCTACCTCAGCATGGAGTTGTTCAAGAAAGCGGCCACTGTGTCTGCAACAGTCGTGCCTTTCAAGGGCAATGGTGAGGCGATTCAAGCTCTCGTCGGCGGACAGGTGCAGTTCGGGGGAGGGTCTCTTGGTGTTGGGCGGGAGCTCGTCAAGGCGGGGAAACTGAACGCGCTCGCTGTCTTCAGCAGCAAGCGACTCGCGGCGGCGCCCGAGATTCCGACCTTGTTCGAGGCCACTTCGACACCGCTGGAAGTCGGCTCGTGGAACGTCGTCATGGCACCTGCCGGAACGCCGAAGGACATCGTCGACCGCCTGAACGCCGCGTTGAACGAGGTGATGAAGAGGCCGGCCATCCAGGCCCAGCTTGCCGGGTACGGCATCAGTCCCGTCAGCGATTCGACACCCGCGAGCACGGCGAAATTCGTGGCGAGTGAAATCGCGAAATTCGATTCGGCATTCAAGCTTTCCGGCGCCGAGGCCGAATGAGCCCGGCGCCCGGCATCAGGGCTGACGTCGATACCAGGAACTTTCAAAAATTGGACCAGACAATGAAAACGAACGTCGCAACAAAGGCCGATCCAGTGCACGCCGCATGGGGGCAAGCGGATGCCGACGACCCCGGCGCCTTCAATCACTGCTTCGCCGAGGTCAACGGCATCCGCATGCACTACGTCGACGAGGGGCAAGGTCCGCTCGTCATCCTGCTGCATGGCTTTCCGTACCTCTGGTACATGTGGCGACGTCAGATCCTGGCGCTGGCCGAGGCCGGCTATCGTGTCGTCGCCCCCGACCTGCGTGGATACGGGCAAAGCGACCGGCCGGATGCGGTTGAAGCCCACGACGTCAGCCAACACGTCGGAGACGTCGTCGGCCTGATGGCAGCCCTGGGCGAAGCATCGGCCACGGTCGTCGGGCACGATGTGGGCGCATCGGTGGCTCAATCAGCAGCCATGATGAGACCGGATCTGTTCCACAGCCTCGTGATGCTCAGCACGCCCCTGCCCCCGCGCGGAAGGATCAGGCCGACCATCGGCTTGCGGGAGATGGCGAAGGGCAGGATGCACCACCATCTGTACTTCCTGGCGCTCGGCAATCCAGATCGCGAGTTGGCCAGCGATACGCGCAAGACCTTGCGCAGCATCTACTACTCGGTCTCGGGCAGCGCCGTGGGCGCCGATCGCTGGCGCGTGTTCTTCGAGCCCGGCGAGTCCATTCTCGACGCCTTCACGGATCCGAAGGAGTTCCCGTCGTGGCTGAGCGCGCGGGCGATCGACTACTACGTCGATGAGTACACGCGCACGGGGTTCACCGGCACGCTGAACTTCTATCGCTGCCGCGACCGGAACTGGGAGATCACGTCATTCCTGGACGGCGCGGTGATCCGCCAGCCGAGCATGTTCATCGGCGGTGGGGCCGACCCCTCCCTCGAGCCCGTCGAATTCCGGGGTCGCTATGACCAGCTCGACGCCTATCTTCCGGGATTGCAGAAGAAGGTGCTGCTGCCTGGTGTAGGCCACGGTGCGGCGGAAGAACGTCCAGATCAAGTCAACGAATTGCTCCTGGGATTTCTCGCACAGCACCCCGGATGCCAGTGAAAGTGATGACCAGCTCTATCGCCCGTTCGGGTCTTCAATTGCGCTCGATGGTTCGGCAGGACGCCATGCTCGAGCTCTCGCTCGTCAGCCTCGCCATCCCGGACCCAGCGCCAGACGAAGTAGTCATACGTGTCGAGGCCTCGCCGCTCAACCCTTCCGATCTTGCGCTGCTGTTGGCAGGTGCCGACATCAACTCGGCGCAAGCATCGGGGACCGTGGATCTTCCGGTATTGACAGCCAGCATCCCTGGCCAGGCAATGGGCGCCCTCGCCGATCGCGTGAACAAGCCCTTGCCGGTCGGCAATGAGGGCGCCGGCGTGGTGGTCAGGGCAGGCGCTTCCGACGCAGCGCAAGCGTTGCTGGGCAAGACGGTTGCCGTGTTGGGCCGCGCCATGTATGCGCAGTATCGATGCCTTCCTGCAGAGGCTTGCCTCGTGCTGCCAGAAGGAACGACTGCAGCACAGGGGGCGTCGTGTTTCATCAATCCACTCACTGCACTGAGCATGGTTGAAACCATGCGGCGTGAAGGCCATTCAGCACTGGTCCATACCGCCGCAGCATCCAGCCTCGGCCGGATGCTGAATCGGCTTTGCTTGCGAGACAACATCGGCTTGGTCAACGTTGTTCGCAAAGCAGAGCAGGAAAGAATCCTGCGGGCTGACGGTGCGATGTACGTGTGCAACGCCAGTTCCCCCACCTTTCTTCGGGACTTGACTCAAGCGATCGCAGCGACCGGCGCCACGATCGGCTTCGATGCCACCGGTGGCGGCGAGTTGGCCGGAGAAATCCTGTCATGCATGGAGGCGGCATTGAAAACGATAGAAGGAGAAAGCCACAGCTTCTATGGTTCCATGACGCACAAGCAGATTTACCTCTATGGACGCTTGGACAGCAGGCCCATCAGCTTCACCCAGACCTTTGGCACGGCCTGGGGAATGGGTGGCTGGCTGCTGACGCCGTTTCTGCAGAAACTGGGACCGGCCGCCGTGCGGCAGTTGAGAGAACGGGTAGCCCAGGAATTGAATACGACATTCGCCAGCCAATTCTCGAAGGAGATTTCGTTGGCGCAGGCGCTGCAGCCGGAAACGATCGCGGCCTACGCCAAACATGCGACCGGCGAGAAATACCTGATCAATCCGAGCAAGGACATGTCAGTACCAACCTCGTGACGACACCGATTCGTGACGAGGCCAATGCCCTGGCAACAAGGAGACGAATGACATGACGAACAACATGACCCTCTCGCGCCGCCGCATGCTGGCAAGCGCGGTCCTGCTGGCCGCCGCGCCGTGGCAGGCCGTTCGGGCTGACCAGCCGATCCGGCTGGTGGCGCCCTTCTCGGCCGGGGGCGGCACTGACGTGATAGGCCGCCTCCTGGCCCAGGGACTGGGCAAGGAACTGGGCACCACGGTGATCGTGGACAACCTGGCCGGCGCTACCGGCACCATCGGCGCAGCCCAGGTGGCGCGCGCCGCACCGGATGGGCGCACCTTGTTGCTGGGTCCCACCGCCACGATGGCCATCGCGCCGGCCTTGTTCCATAGCCTGCGCTACGACACGGCCAAGGACTTCATCGCCCTGGCCCCCATCGCCCATGGTGGCAACGTGGTGGCGGCCAACCCCGGCTATCCTGCCAACACCGTGCCCGAGATGGTGGCGCTGGCCAGGCGCACGGGCGAGCCGGTGGTCTATGCCTCCTGGGGCAACGGCTCCGCCGGCCACCTCGCGATGGAGAGCATTCGCGCGTTGACCGGCATCAAGACGGAACACGTGCCCTACAAGGGCGCGGGGCCGCTGGTGCAGGACCTGATTGGCGGGCAGGTCCAGGTGGGCATGGTGGACCTGGCGGGCGCACTGCCGCAAATCCGCGCGGGCAAGATCAAGGCGCTGGCCGTGACCGGCCGCAAGCGTTCGTCGGCGCTGCCGCAGGTGCCCACGCTGGCAGAGGGCGGCATCGCCTTCGACACCGAAAGCTGGTATGGCCTCTTCGGCCCCGCGCGCATGCCCGACGCCGAGGCGCAGAAGATCGCCCAGGCGGCCGAGAAGGTGCTGCGCCAGCCCGAGCTGATTGCCCGCATCAAGGATTTCGGCCTGGACCCCGAGCCCATGTCGCGCGCGGACTTCGACAAGGAATGGCGTGCCGACATGGTGACCTGGGCACGCCTGGTGCAGCAAAGCGGCGCCAAGGTGGATTGAGTAGATGTGGTTGCGAACGGCCGGCTTCGGTCGATTGCCAGCCCCAACGCCGACATGGAGGTAAGTTCGGCGGCAGCACTGACAGCCTGGTCGTGCGGATCGCGCAATGATCAGTGCGGCTTCACCCGCGCCACCGTCCGTCGGAACATGAAGCGCGCCGCGGTACCGAGCGCTGTCTTCCACGCACCATGCAAGGCCAGTTCGTGCATCTTGTAGAGCGACATGTACATCCCGCGCGCGAAGAGGCCGTCGATCCAGAGGTTGCCGCCGACGAGTCGTCCCATCAGGTTGCCCACGGTCGTGTGCCTGCCGAGTGACACCAGGGAGCCGAAGTCGCGGTAGCGCCAAGGCTTCATCGGTTTGCCGCGCAAGAGACCGTTGATCTGCCGAAGCACGTGCGTGGCCTGCTGGTGCGCCACCTGCGCGCGCGGTGGCACGTTGCCGTCTTGTCCGAGCCAGGGCGCGGCGGCGCAATCCCCGATGGCGAAAATGGTGTCGTCGCCGGTGGTCTGCAGCGTGGGCTTTACGACGAGCTGGTTGATGTCGTTGCTTTCCAGGCCGTCGAGTTGGGCGAGGAATGCCGGCGCTTTGACGCCGGCAGCCCACACCACCAGTTCAGCGGGAATGGTCTCTCCGTTCGCGAGCTGCACACCGGAAGCGGTGACGGCGGTCACCCTCGCGCTGGTCCGCACGCGAACGTCGAGCTTCTCGAGCAACTGTGTGGCCGCCGCGGAGATGCGCTCGGGCAGCGCGCGCAGCACGCGCGGACCGGCCTCGATCAGGTTGAGCCTGATGTCGCGCTCAGGATCGATGCGATCCAGGCCGTAGGACACCAGGGCACGCGTGGCGTGGTGCAACTCGGCGGCCAATTCCACACCCGTTGCACCGGCCCCGATGATGGCGACCTGCAGCTGTTCAGGTCGAAGATCGGTGCTCTGTGCATTTGCGCGCATGCATGCATTGACGAGCCGGCGGTGAAACTGCACCGCCTGCGCGGGCGTCTCCAGCCGGATCGCGTGTTCCTGGACGCCAGGCGTGCCGAAGTCGTTGTTGAGACTGCCCACGGCAATGACCAGCGTGTCGTAGCCGAACACGCGCGGGCCGGTGACGCGCTCGCCCTGCTCCGCGTCGATGTAGGGCGCCACATGCACCTCGCGCCGCTGCCGGTCCAGGCCCGTCATCTCCCCCATGCAATAGCGGAAGCCGTGCCAGTGCGCCTGGGCGAGGTAGTCGACCGCATGCGCGTGCAAATTGACCGTGCCGGCAGCGATCTCGTGCAGATGCGGCTTCCAGAAATGCGTGCGCGCCTTCTCGATCAGCGTGACCTGTGCCGCACCGCGGCGACCCAATTGGTCACCCAGCTGAGTGGCCAACTCGAGCCCGCCCGCCCCACCGCCCACGATCACGATGCGATGCAGGGGCGTGCCCGAGCTGAGTCCTCTGGCACCGCCTCCGACAACAACGATTGGATGAACGGCTTCGCCGGTCTTGTTCGCGTTCATGTTGCCAGAAGCCTCAGCGGGCTTGGGGAGCCTGGTGGCCGATGAGATCCACGTGCGATCTGATCAGTTGACTGCGGTGGGGTCTTTCGATGCGACCTGTCGCCTCGAACACCGGTCTGCAGGAACCAGTCCATTTCTTCGGGCGCCCAATCGCGGCGGGCGGCGCGAACCTCGCGCAAACACTCTCTCAGGAAAGCCATGGCTGTTCTCCAAGTGCGGGTGCCGCGCGGACGCAGCGGCGTCGAAGCAAAGGGCCGGTTGGCCTTCTCAGAGCAAATTTATCGCTCGTGGTGGTGGACACGGCAGGCCGAAAAATCGGCCTGCGTGCCCACGGTCAAGATCGCCTGCGCGCGACCCGGGTGGCCATTGAAGCCCCGCGCAATCAGATCAGTTGAACGCCGTGAGGTCTTTGGCCTCGATGCCGTGCTGCTCGCAATAGGCCAGATAGCGCTTCAGCGAGGTCTTCCAGTTTTCGGATGCGATGACGTTCTCGTTCTCGTCGAGGAACAGGAGTTCGCCGTTCACCTGCACCAGCGTGGTCACGTAGCCGCTGGCGCCTGCCGAGACGGGTTCATAGGTGTGGCTCGATGCGGCGGTCTCGTACACGATGCTGTCGGGCCCGGCGGTCCAGTCGTGTTCCTTGTATTTCCACTGGCCTTCGATGGTGTAGACCATGACCGTGCCGGTGTGGTGGTGCTTGGGCAATTGGACGCCCATCGGGGCCTTCATCATGACGATCCATTCGCCCTTGATCGGGTCGAGCTTGAAGTACTTCAGCAGGATGGTGTCTGCATAGGGCACGAGCGGGACCCAGGGCAGGGATGCGCCATCGGTGACTGCGGTATCGACTTGTTGGTAGAGCATGTTTGTCTCCGTGAGAGAGGTGGGGTTGAGAAATGGTTTTTGAACGTGCCAGGGCTGCCCGCCGTGTTGGCGGTGCCCTGGATTTGCCGCGGGAACTGGTGGGTGGGTTCAGCTCAGCGCGGTGCCCGTGAGGGTGGCGCGAAGCATCTTGCGTGGCGCCTTGCCGTAGTCGGCCACGGCGTAGTGCTGGACCGCCAGGTTGTCCCACATGGCAACCGTGTTGTTTCTCCACTTCAGGCGCACCTGGTATTCCGGAATCGCGGCCTGGGAGGTCAGGTAGTTCAGCAGGTGATGCGCCTCCGGCATGAAGTCCTGGCCGTACCGGATGTCGTCGAAGTTGTAGAAGTTCGAGAAATGGGTCGTGAACACGGTGTTGACGTACAAAACCTTCTCGCCCGTCTCAGGGTGCGTGAGCACCACCGGGTGCTCGGCGGCGGGGTTCTTCGCGGCCATCGCGTGACGGTCTGCGATCGGCATCTGGGCGCCAAAGGCGTGCTCGGCACTGTGCTTGGCGTACAGGCCATCGATGCGTTGCTTGATGGCCTCGGGCAGCTTCTCGTAGGCCATCACCATGTTGGACCAGATGGTGTCGCCGCCGGTGTCCGGACCCAGTTCGCAGCGCAGGATTGCGCCGCGCGGGGGCGCCTTCTTGTAGGTGACATCGGCATGCCAGATGTTTTCGCGGCTGGCCTTCTCGACGAAGCCCTCGGGCTTGCTCGGGTCGAGATTGCGGTACAGCGCCAGCAGCTTGTCCGCCTCGGGATGGCTCGGCGCAAAGGGATGGCTTTCGAGTTCGGCGAATTGAGCGGCAAAGTTCTGCTGCTCCATCGGCGAGATGTCCTGATCGCGAAAGAACAGCACCTTGTGCTTGAGCCACAGCGCACGGATTTCGGCAATGGCGTCAGGGTCGTGGGCGGCATCGGCCAGGCTGATGTTGCTGAGTTCGGCGCCGATGGCGGGCGTGCAAAGCTCCACCTTGATCGAATGCTGGCGCACCGATGGCCGGACGATGGCCGGTGCGGCCATGGGCGTTGCTTGTGGGGTGGCTTGCAGGGTGGATTGCGGGGTTGTGGCGGTTGCTGTCATTGATGTCTCCAATCTGTGTTTGAGCGGGGCGGATCAGTAGCTACGTCCGACAGATGTGGCTGAACAGGAAGGGCCACTGGTTCGTTCGTCTACGGGCTCAATGGTAGGTATTGAGGTCGCGAGCTGATTTCAGGGGTGGGACAATTTCGTTCAAAATTGGGACATCGCCACCAGAGGGCAGCAAGGCTCGCAAGCCGATGGCGAAAGCGCTTCGGCACAGTCGAGCGGCCGCCCATTGCGGGCAGCGGCGATCTGCAACTTCAGGAACGTATGGGGAGCAGGCTCAGGCAGCTAGCGTGCCTGGCTTGGGATGACGAAGCTACGCCTTCAGCCGCCCGCGTGCTTCACATTCACTCCACATGTGCCAGCACGAAGTCGCCTTCGTCTTCGAGCCGCAACTGCACGCCGGCGTTGTGCAGCCGCATGTAGCCAACAAACGAGTCCAACGCTGCGCGAAGCGTCGGCTGTTCGCGATTCGCCAGCGCCAGCATCCCCAGATTGGCCAAGCGAAACGGATCGGGTACCTGTCCCAATTTTGAAATGTTATGTCCCACGCAAAACAGCTTGCGCAAGCGCGCATGGCTATCGTAGAGGCCCGAGCAAATTCAAAAGACGGAGACAACGAAATGAACGCTGCAACACACATCGATCAGCCGAACGCGGTGAGCCAGGTGGACGCCGACAACCCCGACACATTCAACCACTGCTTTGCCGAAGTCAACGGCATTCGCATGCACTACGTCGACGAAGGCCAGGGCCCGCTCGTCATCCTGCTGCATGGCTTCCCATACCTCTGGTACATGTGGAGGCGCCAGATCGGCGCCTTGGCCGACGCCGGCTATCGGGTCGTCGTACCCGATCAAAGGGGATTCGGGCAAACCGATCGGCCAGCTTCCATTGAAGCCTACGACCTGAATCAGGCAGTGGGCGACATGGTCGGCCTGATGGCCGCCTTGGGTGAAACGTCCGCGGTGATCGTCGGGCACGACTTGGGCGCATGGGTGGCGCAAGCGGCGGTCACGCGGAGGCCGGACCTGTTCAAGAGCCTCGTGATGCTCAATACGCCAGTGCCACCGCGCGGCAAGGTCAAGCCGACCGTTGGCCTGAAGGCGATGGCCAAAGGCAGGGTGTTTCACCACCTTTACTTCCAGCAGGTCGGCAAGCCGGATCGCGAGTTGGCCAGCGATCCGCGCAAGACCTTGCGCAGCATCTACTACTCGGTCTCCGGCAGCGCCGTCGGCGCCGAGCGCTGGCGCCTGTTCATCGAACCCGGCGAGCCCATCCTCAACGCCTTCACGGAGCCGAAGGCGTTCCCGTCGTGGCTGAGCGCGCGGGCCCTCGACTACTACGTCGATGAATACACACGCACAGGATTTACCGGTGCCCTGAACTACTACCGCTGTCACGACCGGAACTGGGAAGGCACACCGTTCCTGGCTGGCGCGGTGGTGCGTCAACCGAGCATGTTCATCGGCGGCGCCGCCGACCCTTCGCTCGAACAGGTCGAAGTGCGCGCGCTCTACGACCAGCTCGAAGCCTGCATCCCCGGACTGCGCAAGAAGGTGCTGCTGCCCGGCGTGGGCCACAGCGCGGCGGAAGAACGACCTGATCAGGTCAACGAATTGCTGCTGGAATTTCTCGAGCAGTTGGCACCGGCCGATGCCGCGCTGCTGCCCTGAGCCCCACCGTCCGACACATCGAGGTTTCAAATGCACACGCACTCTCTGGATGCAAGGCAGGGGCCTGCCGACAGCTATCTGTTCGGCCCCCGCCCGGCCTGGTTCGCCTTCGCGATGACGCTCGCGCTGTACCTGTTCGACTACATCGACCGCCAGGTGATCGTATCGCTCTTTCCCCACATGAAGCAGGACTGGGGCCTGTCCGACAAGCAACTCGGGGGACTGGTCTCGGTGGTGTCGGTCACCGTCGCGCTCGGGGCCCTTCCGGTGGCACTGGTCGCCGACCGCACCAGCCGGGTCAAGAGCATCGTCGTGATGGCCACCGTCTGGAGCCTGGCGTCGATCTCGTGCATGTTCACGCGCAGCTACGGCCAGTTGCTGGCCGCGCGCGCGCAGATCGGCATGGGCGAAGCCGGCTACGGCGCGGCAGGCGTGGCCCTGATCGCGGGCCACTTTCCGGCGCGCATGCGCGGTGTCCTGATGGCCGGCTTCTTTGCCGCAGCCTCGGTGGGCTCCGTGCTCGGCGTGATGCTGGGCGGCTTGATCGCGGCCCACTGGGGCTGGAAGGCGGCGTTCGGTGTGGTCGGCTTTCCGGGCTTGCTGCTGGCCCTTCTGTACCTCAAGGTGCGCGACTACCCGACCGTGGCGCTCACGCCCAGCCAGAACCTGGCCAGGGGCTCGATGGGCAGCGCCGCGAAGACCATTGCCAAGGCGCTCGTTCGCTCGCGCACCATGCTGTGGGTCTGCGTGGGCGGTGCGGCGCAGATGCTCGTGCTCTCGGCCCTGTGGTCGTGGCTGCCGAGCTTTCTCAACCGCGAGTACGGCATGGCGCCCGACCAGGCGGGCATCAAGGCGGCGCTGGTCGTGCTGTGCGGCGCCGTTGGCAGCGTCGTGTGGGGAGCGGTCGTCGACCGTGCCGGCGCCCGCCGTCCGCGCGCCAGGCTGCATGTGATGACGCTGCTGTGCATTGCCTCGTTGCTGGTGGTCGCGGTGGCCTTCGGCGCGCCGCGGCTCGGCCTGGAGATTTCCGCGCAGGTTCGCTTCGCGCTCATCGCCCTGGGCGGCTTCCTGCTGACCTGCACCGTCGGCCCGGTGACGGCGATCGTCATCGACGTGACGCCGCCCGCCTTGCGCGCCACCAATGCATCGGTGCTGGCGATCTTCCTGGCGCTGTTCGGCCTGGCCGCGGGGTCCTTCATTGCCGGCGTGCTGTCGGACGCCTGGGGACTGACGACTGCGTTGACGGTCATGCCGGCGATCGGCCTGCTGGCGCCGCTGGCCTTCATGTTCGCCGCACGAACCTACGAGGCCGACATGCAGCGCGCCGGTCAGCCCCTCGACGAGCCGACCCCGACCCCCATGGCGGGCGCGGCCAATGCGCCTGCCTGAGGCGCCCTTCGATAGCCCCCTTATCAACCGTTAACAAGACAACCACCATGAACGCAAACATGATGCAGCAGCCGCTGCTGATCTCGACTCTTCTCAATCACGCGGAGCGTCACCATGGCGAGCAGGAAATCGTCTCGCGCCGCGTCGAAGGCGACACGCATCGCCAGACCTACGCCGACCTCGCCGAGCGCGCGCGCCGCATGGCCAACGCGCTGGCCGCGAACGGCATCCGCTTCGGCGATCGTGTCGCGACGCTCGCATGGAACGGCTACCGCCACATGGAGCTGTACTACGCCGTGTCGGGCTCCGGCGCCGTGCTGCACACGCTCAACCCCAGGTTGCATGCGGACCAGGTGGTATGGATCGCCGACCATGCCGAGGACCAGGTGCTGTTCTTCGACATGAGCTTCCTGCAGCTGGTCGAGGCGATTGCCCCGCGCGTGAAGACCATCAAGGCATTCGTTGCAATGACCAGCCGGGAGCACATGCCGGCGCTGTCGTCGTCCTCGACGATCCCGAACCTGTTGTGCTACGAGGACCTGATCGACGCGCATTCCCCGGAATACACGTGGCCGCTCTTCGACGAAAACACGGCCTCGTCGCTGTGCTACACGTCGGGCACCACGGGCAACCCCAAGGGCGCGCTGTACAGCCACCGGTCCACGGTGTTACACACCTATGCCACCGCGCTGCCGGACTCCCTCGACTGCTCTTCGAGCGACACGATCCTGCCGGTCGTGCCGATGTTCCACGTCAACGCCTGGGGCCTGCCCTACGTGGCTTGCATGGTGGGCGCCAAGCTCGTGTTCCCCGGCCCATGGATGGATGGCAAGTCCTTGCACGACCTGTTCGAAACCGAAGGCGTGACCATGTCCGCGGGCGTGCCGACCGTTTGGCAAGGCTTGCTCGCGCATGTCGAAGCCAACGACCTGAAGTTCAGCACGATGAAGCGCACCGTCGTCGGCGGATCGACCTGCCCGCCGGCCATGATGGACGCCTTCGAGGAAAAGTACGGCGTCCAGGTCATCCACGCCTGGGGCATGACCGAACTGAGCCCGCTCGGCACCGTGGGCAAGCCCAAGGGCAAGCACGCGGGCCTGGACGCGGTGCAACGCCGGGCGCTGCAAGCGAAGCAGGGACGCGCGCTGTATGGCGTCGACATGAAGATCGTGGACGAGCACGGCGGCGAGCTCCCGCGCGACGGCCGGGCTTCGGGGGACCTGATGGTGCGCGGTCCCTGGGTCATTGCGAACTACTTCAGGGGCGAGGGCGGTGATCCGCTGATCGACGGTTGGTTTCCGACGGGCGACGTCGCGACCATCGATGCCGATGGATTCATGCAGATCACCGACCGCAGCAAGGATGTCATCAAGTCCGGCGGCGAGTGGATCGGATCGATCGACCTCGAGAACATCGCGATGGCCCACCCGGCGGTGGCGATGGCCGCGTGCATCGGCGTCAAGCACCCGAAGTGGGACGAGCGCCCGCTGCTGGTGGCGGTGAAGAAGCCGGGCGCCGAGGTGACGCGCGAGGAACTTCTCGCCTTCTTCGACGGCCGCATCGCCAAGTGGTGGACGCCGGACGACGTGGCATTCGTCGACAGCATTCCGCTGGGTGCCACGGGGAAGATGCTGAAAAACCGGTTGCGCGAGACCTTCCGCGAACACCGGCTGCCGACCGCCTGACTTCGGAAGTGCACACCATGCCCTCGGGTTCCACGACCTCCTTGGGGACCAGTTCACGCGCCTCTTTGATCCAGCCACGGCTGGCGCATCGAATGCGTAACGAGTTGACTGCCCAGACCATGGGCCCGCGGGTTCGCGCCGCCGCCCTGACCCACTTCCCGGAGGTCGCCGAGAGCCTTGGCTTCGATCCCCGGGAGGCCTTGCGGCATGCAGGCCTGAACCTGAATCTGCTGAAGCATCCAGAACAGCGCATTTCGACAGATGCCGTGGTGGCCTTGCTCGAAGCGTCGGCGGCCGGCTCCGGCTGTGCCACCTTCGGCCTGCGCATGGCGCAGTCGAGGAAATTGTCGAGCTTTGGCGTGGCGAGCATGTTGATCACGCACCAGGCAACCTTGCGCGACGCACTCGTCACGACCATCGAGAACCGCTACCTGTTCAACGAGAGCCTGGCAATGGAACTCGAGGAGGCCGGCGGGGTGGCGATCCTGCGCCAAGAGGTGATAAGCACCAAGCCGTCGCCGCAAGCCGCCGAGTTGGCCGTCGGCGTGCTGTTCCGGATGTGCAGCGACCTCATAGGCGCGCAATGGCGGCCAAGCAGCGTGAACTTCACGCACTCGGCGCCGTCCGACCTGCGCCTGCATCGCCGCGTGTTCGCCTGCAGGCTCGAATTCGACAGCGAGTTCAACGGCATCGTCTTCGCTGCGGCAGACCTCGCGGCACCCAATCCGCAAGCCGACCCGGCCGTGGCGCGCTACGCCCGGCAGCTCATCGAATCGCTGTCGCAGCAGTCGCAGTCGCACAAGCATCCGATCGTGCCCGAGGTGCGCAAGGCGATCTACCTGATGCTGCCCACGGGACGAGCGACCGTCGAAAGCGTGGCACAGGCCCTGGGGATGAGCGTGCGTTCGATGCAACGGCAACTTGATGAAGCCGGCACGAGCTTCACCTTGCTGCTCAACGCGGTGCGCTCGGCACTGGCGCCCCGCTATCTCGAGAACCCGAAATTCAACCTCGGCAGGATTTCCGAGCGGCTGGGCTACAGCAAGCAGGGCTCGTTCACGCGCTGGTTCACGGCCCAGTTCGGGCAGCTACCGTCGAACTGGCGCGAGCGCGAGGAAGCCAGGCATCACTTACACAATCAGGGCCGCGCGCGAGCCCAAGGGGGCTGACCCTCGCAAGTAGCGGCCGGCGCTTGCGCCGCGCTCCATCCCGGCGTTGCGCGACAAGCACGTCGTTCGGAAGCAGCGGTTTGCCTACTTCGGCGGCAGCCGGATCGCCCCATCCAGCCGAATCACTTCCCCATTCAGCATGTCGTTCTCGATGATGTGCTTCGCCAGCTTGGCATAGTCCGCCGGCGTGCCCAGACGCGACGGGAACGGCACGCTGGCTGCCAGTGCGTCCTGCACCTCCTGCGGCATGCCGAACAGCATCGGCGTGCCGAAGATGCCCGGTGCGATGGTCATGTTGCGGATGCCGTTGCGGGCCAGGTCGCGTGCGATAGGCAGCGTCATGCCGACCACGCCGCCCTTCGATGCCGAATACGCCGCCTGGCCCATCTGGCCGTCGTAGGCCGCGACGGAGGCGGTCGAGATGAGCACGCCGCGCTCGCCGGTGGACTCGGGCTCGTTCTTGCACATGGCTTCCGCAGCCAGGCGGATCATGTTGAAGCTGCCGATGAGGTTGACCGTGACCGTCTTGCTGAACACCGCCAGGGCGTGCGCGCCGTTGCGGCCCACTGTCTTTTCGGCCGGCGCGATGCCGGCGCAGTTGACCAGCCCGACCAGCTTGCCGAGCTGGAGCGCCGCGGCGACAGCGGCCTGGCCGTCGGCCTCCTGGCTCACGTCGCACTTGACAAAGACGCCACCGATCTCCTGCGCCACCGCCGCGCCTTTTTCGGCCTGCATGTCGGCGACGACGAGCTTGCCGCCATTGGCCGCAAGCATGCGCGCCGCCCCTTCACCCAACCCGGACGCGCCGCCGGTGACGATGAATACCTTGCCTTCGATTTGCATGCGAATCTCCAAGAAAATGTTGGGCGGCATTATCCGGGAGGCGGGCGCGGCACAAAAAAAAGGGGCCCTGTCTTGCGACAGGGCCCTGAATTGGATCCGGGAGGACCCAAGGAGACAACTTGTAAATAGAGAGGCAGAGGCCCCGAGGGCTTAGCGCTTGCGCGTAGCGGTCTGGGCGGTGCTCTTGGCTGCGTTCACGGCCGAGTTCGACACGGCGGTGAAGTTGGCTTCGGCGACATCGGAGGCTTGCTTGACAGCCTTTTGCACCGATTCGAAAGCGTTGTTGGCGGCAGCCACGGCGCTCTTCATCATGGCGACGGCGGTTTCCGAACCGGCGGGTGCGTTCTTGGAAGCGCTGTCGACCAGGTTCACCAGCGTCGATTGGGCTTCAGCGGCCTTGGCTTCGAAAGCCTTGGTGAATTCGCCGGTCGTGCCTTGAACGATGTCGTACAGGTGACGGCTGTAAGCGGTCGCCTTTTCAGCCAGGGGCTGGAACAGGCCGGCTTGCAGGGCGATGAGTTCTTGCGCGTCCTTCACGCTCAGCACGGCCTGGGCGGTGGTGCCGGCTTCGGCCAGGGCGGTCTTGGCAGCGGTCACGTTCAGTTCGATCAGCTTCTCGACGCCTTCGAATGCCTTGGAGGTCAGGCCGAACAGGGTTTCGACGGTTGCCTTTTGTGCGGCGAGGAATTGGTCAGCGGTCAGTGCCATGTGGAGCTCCAGAGATTTGAGATGAGAGGAAGAGGGGCGGTTTGCTGACATCGCTTTTTGTTGCGCCGCAGCATGGAGTGAAGTATAGGCCTGCCGACGATCAAATCAACCCCTTTTTGTTGCGTTGCAGCAATCTAGGTGACGGCTTCTAAATCAACGAGCCAAATGCACGCCGCAGGCAAAATGCGGCGCCATGAGCAGCGCAGCCCTTTCCGATGTCCTTCAAGCCTTCCCCTGATCGCCGCAGCCAGTACGCCGTGTTCCGCAAGATCCCCACGCGCTGGTCCGACAACGACATGTACGGCCACGTCAACAACGTCGTCTACTACGGTTGGTTCGACACTGCGATCAACGCCCTGTTGATCGAGCGCGGCGTCCTCGACATCTACCACGGCGAAGTGGTGGGCTTCGTGGTCGAGACGCAGTGCAACTACTTTGCCCCGCTGGCCTTTCCGCAGACTGTGGAGGCCGGCATCCGCGTCACGCAAACAGGGGGCTCCAGCGTGCGCTACGAGATCGGCCTTTTTGCCGAGGGCGCCGAAACGGCCGCCGCCCAAGGCCACTTCGTCCATGTCTACGTGGACCGCAAAAGCCAGCGGCCAGTCGAGCTTTCGCCCGAACTGGCCGCGGTAGTTCACACTCTGATGAAGGTGTGACGCAAGCGTCACATCTTCATGGCCTTGATGTCGGCCTTGCCCTTGGCCTCGTCGGCCTTGGCCTGCTTTTCGCAAGCCGTCTTTTCCGCACCCTTCTGGTCGTCGCACTTTTCCTTGGCGACGGCGTACATCGCGTCTACCTTTTCTTCAGCCACCTTGCGTTGATGGCTCGCGCTGGGCTCGTAGCTTTGTTCGAGTTCGGCCTTGGCAACGTTTTCCTTGCCCTTGGCTTCCTTCATGCACACGTCCTTGGCGTTGTCCTTCATCGTGTCGCACTGGGCCTTGTCGACCTTGTAGTCGGCCTCGATCTTTTCCTTGGCCGCCTTGTACTCGTCCTTCGACATGGCATTCGAGGCTTGCGCGCCGAGCAGGCAGGACGATGCGATGGCAAGCATGAGCAGATGTTTCTTCATGATGGGTTCCTCTATGGGTAGTTGCTGAAAAAGTGCGGGAGATCAGACGCGTTCGAACCACAGCGCGCTGGGTTCGCGACCGTCGCGCGTTTCCCATTCGCTGACCTGCTTTTCCGCTTCGTCGCGGCTGATGCCATGGCGTTCCTGGATGCGGCCGAGCAACTGGTCGCGCTTGCCGGCGATCACGTCGAAGTCATCGTCGGTCAGCTTGCCCCACTGTTCCTTGACCTTGCCCTTGAGCTGCTTCCAATTGCCCTCGATGGTGTCCTTGTTCATGGCTTTCTCCTTCGTTGCGGTTGAGGCGTCGGCGTGTTTGCCAACGTGGAGGCAATGTGGCCGAGGCACCCGTGCACGACGGTAGGACTTGCAGGGAAGGGCCCGTAGGCACGCGCCGACGCGAAGCGGCATAGCCCGTGATAATGGGCCGGCACAAAGAGACAACCCGGTTTTGCACCCATGATCATCAACAGCCTGCTCGACACCGACCTCTACAAGTTCACGATGATGCAAGTGGTGCTGCATCGGTTTCCGGGGGCCCGCGTGGAGTACCGCTTCAAGTGCCGCAATCCGGGCGTCAACCTCGCCCAGTTCGCCAACCAGATTCGCGAGGAAGTGCGGCACCTGTGCTCGCTGGAGTTCAAGGAAGCGGAGCTGGTCTACCTGCGCTCGATGCGCTTCATCAAGAGCGACTTCGTCGACTTCCTCGGCCTGTTCCGCCTCAACGAGAAGTACATCCAGATCACGCCGCAAGCCGACGGGCAGCTCGAGATCCTCATCAAGGGACCGTGGCTGCACACGATCCTGTTCGAGATCCCGGTGCTGGCCATCGTGAACGAGGTCTACTTCCGCAACACGCAGCCCGCTGCGGACTTTTCGGAAGGCCGCCGCCGCCTCGCGACCAAGATCGAGCAGTTGCAGGGCGAGGGCCTGAGCGACCTCAAGATCGCCGACTACGGAACCCGCCGCCGCTTCTCCAAGGAATGGCACGAAGAGGTGTTGCGCACGCTGAGCAGCAAGCTCGGCGTGGTGACGGTGCCGGCCCGCCTCGGCGATCGCAGCCCGCAGCTCGCGGGCACCAGCAACGTGCTCTACGCGATGAAGCTCGGCCTGATCCCGCTGGGCACGATGGCGCACGAATACCTGCAGGCCTGCCAGGCGCTCGGTCCGCGGCTGCGCGACAGCCAGGTGTTCGGCTTCGAGATGTGGGGACGCGAGTACCGCGGCGACCTCGGCATCGCGCTGTCGGACGTGTACGGCATGAGCGCCTTCCTGCGCGATTTCGACCTGTTCTTCTGCAAGCTGTTCGACGGCTCACGGCACGACAGCGGCGATCCGTTCCAGTGGGGCGAGCGCATGCTGGCGCACTACGTGTCCAACCGGGTCGATCCGCGCACCAAGACGCTGATCTTCAGCGACGGACTGACCGTGCCGCGCACCATCGAGCTCTACCAGCAGTTCCGCGGACGCTGCCAGCTGGCCTTCGGCATCGGCACCAACCTCACCAACGACCTCGGCTACGAGCCGCTGCAGATCGTCATCAAGATGATTGCCTGCAACGACCAGCCGGTGGCCAAGCTGTCCGACACGCCGTCCAAGAACATGTGCGAGGACGAGAAGTATCTGGCCTACCTGCGGCAGGTGTTCGAAATCGCACCCGCATGAAGACTGTGGCTCGCGCTGCCGCCACCTTCCTCTTCGTCTCCCTGTTCCCGACGCTGGCCGGTGCGGCCGGGTTCGACGCCGCCGCGCTGTCCCCGCTGTGGGGCGTGCCCTTTGCCGGCATTCTTCTTTCGATTGCGTTGATGCCCTTGCTGGTGCCGGCCTTCTGGCACCACCACTACGGCAAGGTGTCGGCTGCCTGGTCGCTCGCGTTCCTGGTTCCGTTTGCGGTGGCATTCGGGCCCTCGCTGGGGGGCGCGCAGCTGGTGCACGCGCTGCTGGGCGAATACATCCCCTTCGTCATCCTGCTGACCGCTCTGTTCGCGGTGGCTGGCGGCATCTACATTCGCGGCAACCTGCATGGCGCACCGGGGCTGAACACGGGCATCCTTGCCATTGGCGCGGTGCTTGCAAGCCTGATGGGCACGACCGGCGCGTCGATGCTGCTGATCCGGCCGCTGATCCGTGCCAACGACAACCGCAGGCACCGGGTGCACGTGGTCGTGTTCTTCATCTTCATCGTGTCGAACATGGGCGGCTCGCTGACGCCGCTGGGCGACCCGCCGCTGTTCCTCGGCTTCCTGAACGGCGTGGACTTCTTCTGGACCTTGAACAATATCCTGCCGGACACGCTCTTTGTGGTCGGCGTGCTGCTCGTGCTGTTCTACCTGGTCGACCGCCACTACTACCGCAAGGAAGGCGTGCTGCCGGTGGACCCGACGCCCGACACGCGCGGCTTCGGGTTCGACGGTGCCCGCAACTTCTGGCTGCTGGCCGCCATCGTCGGGCTGGTGCTGCTGAGCGGTGCGTGGAAATCGCCGGTGAGCTTCGATGTCCACGGCACCGAGGTCGGGTTGCCAGGCATCGTGCGCGATGTGGGGCTGGTGCTGGTCACGCTGCTGTCGCTCCGGATCACGCCTGACAAGGTGCATGCTGACAACCACTTTTCCTGGGCCCCGATGGTCGAGGTGGCCAAGCTCTTCGCGGGCATCTTCCTGACCATCATCCCGGTGATCGCGATGCTGCGCGCTGGCGTGCATGGCCCCTTCGGTGCCGTCGTGTCCGCCGTGACCCAGGCCGATGGCCAACCCGACCCGGCCATGTACTTCTGGGCCACCGGCCTGCTGAGCGCCTTCCTGGACAACGCGCCGACCTACCTGGTGTTCTTCAACACCGCCGGCGGCGACGCACAGGCGCTGATGACCACCCATGCCCACACGCTGGCCGCGATCTCCGCCGGTGCCGTGTTCATGGGCGCTTGCACCTACATCGGCAATGCGCCGAACATGATGGTCCGGGCCATCGCCGACGAGCGTGGCATGGGCATGCCCGGCTTCTTCGGCTACATGGCCTGGTCCGGTGGCATCCTGTTGCCGCTGTTCGTTCTTTTATCCCTCATCTTCTTTCGCTGAACACCATGAGCCAACCCAAGGTACTGATCGCGCGCGGCATCTTTCCCGAGACCATCGCGCGGCTTGAAGAACATTTCGAGGTCGAGTCCAACCAGGCTGACGCACTCTGGTCGAAGGCCGAACTCATCGCGCGGCTGCAAGGCAAGGTGGGCATGTTCAGTTCCGGCACCGAGCGCATCGACGCCGAAGTGCTCGATGCCAGCCCGGACCTGAAGATCGTCTCCAACATGTCCGTGGGCTACAACAACCTCGACATCGACGCGATGACCGCGCACGGCGTGCTCGGCACCAATGCGCCCGACGTGCTCACCGAGACCACGGCCGACTTCGGCTTCGCGCTGTTGATGGCGACCGCGCGCCGCATCGCCGAGAGCGAGCATTTCCTGCGCGCCGGCAAGTGGACCAAGTGGGCCTACGACATGTTCTCGGGCGCGGACATCCACGGCAGCACGCTCGGCATCATCGGCATGGGTCGCATCGGGCAGGGCATCGCAAGGCGCGGCGCGCATGGCTTCGGGATGAAGGTGATCTATCACAATCGTTCGCGGCTCGATGCATCGCTGGAGGCCGAATGCAAGGCCAGCTATGCGGGCAAGGAAGAACTGCTCAGGACTGCCGACCACGTCGTGCTGGTCGTGCCCTACAGCCCCGCGTCGCACCACACCATCGGCGCCGCCGAACTGGCGCTGATGAAGCCGACCGCCACGCTCATCAACATCGCACGCGGGGGCATCGTCGACGATGCGGCACTGGCCGTGGCCTTGCGAGAGAAGCGTATCGCCGCTGCCGGCCTGGATGTGTTCGAGGGCGAACCCAAGGTGCACCCCGACCTGCTGACGGTGCCGAACGTGGTCCTCACGCCGCACATCGCCAGCGCCACCGTGCCCACGCGGCGCGCCATGGCCGACCTGGCGACCGCCAACCTCATCGGCTTTCTCACCCAGGGCAAGGCGGTGAGCCCGCTCAACCCCGCGGCGCTTGCCGCCAAGTCTTGAACGAACAGAAAACGCGTTGAATGAGCGATTGGAATGCATGGATGGTGCCGGCCGCGCTGGCGGCGGTGGCGCTGCTGGTGGGACTGTTGGCGGGCTGGCTTTTTGGCGGCGCCTCGGCGCGGCGCAGCGCGCAGGAGTCCCTGAAGGAGCAGGTGGACGAGGCCCGCGCGCAGGCGCTGCAAATGGCAACCGCGGAGGCCGAGGGCAACCTGCGTCCGCAGATCGCGGTGGCGCAGGAGCGGGCGCGTGGCGTGGAGCAGGAACTCGGCACGCTGCACGCTGAATTCGCCGACCTGCGCGCACAGTCCGACGATTGGCGGGACGCGTTGGACAACGTGCGCGACGAGCGCGCGCAACTGGCCGAGCGGGCCGAGCGCGTACCGGTGCTCGAGCAGGCGTTGATGCAGGAGCGCCACGCGCACGACGCGCTTCGCAACGAGGCCAGCGCGCTGCGCACGCAGGTGGCCGAGTTGAAGACGCAGATGGAAGCAGACCGGCACGAGGCGGGGCAACTGCAGGCGCTGCAACGCGCACAGGCTGAGGAGAAGCTGGCCTACCTCCATGAAGCGCGCGAGGCGCTCGCCAACCAGTTCAAGGCGCTGGCCAACGACATCCTGGAGGAGAAGAGCAAGCGCTTCGTCGAGCAGAACCAGACCAGCCTGGGCGCGTTGCTCGATCCGCTGCGCATGCGGCTGGCCGACTTCCAGGGCCGGGTCGAGCAGTTCTACGACACCGAGGGCAAGCAGCGCTCGGCCTTGGCCCAGCAGGTGACGCAGTTGATGGAGCTCAACCAGTTGCTCGGCGCCGAGGCCCGCAACCTGACGCAGGCACTCAAGGGCTCGTCCAAGACGCAGGGCAACTGGGGTGAGCTGATCCTCGAGCGCGTGCTCGAGGCATCGGGCCTGCGCCGTGGCGTCGAGTACCACGTGCAGCAGAGCCACACGCGCGAGGACGGCTCGCGTGCGCAACCCGACGTGATCATCCACCTGCCGGAAGACCGCAAGCTGGTGGTCGATGCCAAGGTGTCGCTGCTGGCCTACGAGGAATGCGTCAGTGCGGAATCCGACGAGCAGCGGCATTCGGCCCAGCGCAGGCACCTGGCGTCGATCCGCACTCATATCGACGGGCTCTCGAGCAAGCGCTACGAGCAGCTCTACAGCCTGAAGTCGCTGGACTTCGTGCTGATGTTCGTGCCGATCGAGCCTGCGTTCATGCTGGCCGTGTCGGCCGACGACCAACTGTTCATGGATGCCTGGGCCCGCAACGTGCTGCTGGTCAGCCCTTCGACGCTGCTGTTCGTGGTTCGCACCGTGGCGCACCTCTGGCGGCAGGAGCAGCAAAGCCGCAACGCGCAGGACATCGCCAAGCGCGGCGCCGAGCTCTACGACAAGCTCGCAGCCTTCGTCGGCGACCTGGAGCGCGTGGGCAAGTCGCTCGACCAGGCCCAGGCCGCGTACGGCGAGGCCTTCAAGAAGTTCAAGAGCGGCAACGGCAACGCGATCCGGCAGGCAGAGATGCTGCGCGCGCTGGGTGTGAAGCCGACCAAGTCCTTCAGCGCGGCCACCCTCGACGCGGCCATCCCGGAGGCGGGCCTCGAGGCGTCGGAGCCCGGGTTGCCCTTGATCGGCCTTCCGGAAGACCCTCCGCAGACATGACAGCGTTGCGCAGCGTCGCAGGGGCGCAACCGATCGATCGGCTGGAGCGATGACGCCGGACCTGCTGCGCCTGATCGTCGCGCAAGTCTGCCTGCATGCCGCCATGACCGGCACGCGGCTGGCATCTCCGTTGCTCGCGCTGAAGGAGGGCTACAGCGCGGCCACGGTGGGCGTGCTCCTGTCCTTGTTCGCACTCACGCAGGTGTTCCTGGCGCTGCCCGCCGGACGATTTGCCGATCGCCATGGGCTGCGGCTGCCTTTGCAGATCGCGGTGGTTGCCGCCACTTCCGGCGCCGCGCTGGCCGCCTTGTTCCCGGTGCTGCCCGTGCTCTGTCTCGCGGCGTTGCTCACCGGAGGTGCCACCGGCATCGCCCTGATCGCCTTGCAGCGACACGTCGGCCGCGCCGCGACCAACCCGACGCAACTCAAGCAGGTGTTCAGCTGGCTCGCCATCTCGCCGGCTGCCGCCAACTTCGTCGGGCCCTTCGCGACCGGCCTGTTGATCGACCATGCGGGCAGCATGCCCGGCGATCTCGTCGGCTATCGCACGGCCTTCGTCTTGCTGGCCGTGTTGCCGGTCATCTGCTGGTTGCTGGCGCGCGGCACGCCGGAACTGCCGACCACGCGAGCGCCTGCCGGTGCGCCCAGGCCGCGCGCCTGGGACCTCCTGCGCGAACCGATGTTCCGGCGCCTCCTGTTCGTCAACTGGCTGCAGTCGGCCTCATGGGATGTGCACACCTTCGTGCTGCCGCTGCTGGGCCATGACCGCGGCCTGAGCGCGTCGGTGATCGGCTCGGTGCTCGGCGCGTTCGCGGTGGCCGCGGCGGCCATCCGCGTGCTGCTGCCGATGGTCGCCTCGCACCTGAAGGAGCGCAACGTCATCACCGCGTCGAACATCGTCACGGCGGGGGTGTTCATGGTCTACCCGCTGATGACCACGGCCGTCGGCATGGGCGCCTGCTCGGTCGCGCTGGGCCTGGCGCTCGGCGCGGTGCAGCCGATGGTGATGAGCATGCTGCACCAGATCACGCCGCATGCGCGGCACGGGGAGGCGCTCGGCCTGCGGGTGATGACGCTCAATGCGTCCAGCGTCGCGATGCCGATGCTGTTCGGCGCGGCCGGGTCACTGATCGGCATCGCGGGCGTGTTCTGGCTGGTGGGCGGCGTCGTGGCCGCGGGGACGCGTGCGGTGTGGGGACTGAAGGTGCCGCCAGCCCCCGCCGATCACAGCTTGTAGAACTTCCTGATGTAGTCCCACGCATCCGCGGGCGCATCGACGTACTCGAACAGGTTCACGTCACCGGGCGAGATCACGCCTTCGTCCACCATGAAGTCGAAGTTCACCAGTTGCTTCCAGTAGTCGGAGCCGAACAGCACGATCGGCACCGGCTTCGACTTGCGGGTCTGCACCAGGGTGATGATCTCGAAGAGTTCGTCCATCGTGCCGAAGCCGCCGGGGAAGGCCACCAGCGCCTTGGCCCGCATCATGAAGTGCATCTTGCGGATCGCGAAGTAGTGGAACTTGAAGCTCAACGCCGGCGTGACATAAGGGTTGGCCGCTTCCTCCATGGGCAGTGCGATGGCCAGCCCGACGTTGAGCCCGCCGCCTTCGTAAGAGCCGCGGTTGGCCGCCTGCATGATGCCGGGACCGCCGCCGGTGCAGATGAAGAGCTTGTCTTCCGGTTCCTTGTCGTTGCTGTACTCGGCCACCAGCTTGCCGAAGGCGCGGGCCTGTTCGTAGTAGTGCGAACCGCGCGCGAGCTTGCGCAGGCGCTCGACCAGCGGCGCGTCGCCGGCCGCTTCCGCCTGGGCGATGAGGGCGCGCGATTCTTCCTCGCTGCGAAAGCGCGCGCTGCCGAAGACCACCACCGTGTTCTCGATGCCGTGCTTGCGCATCTCCAGGTCGGGCTTCATCAACTCCAGCTGCATGCGGATGCCGCGCGTTTCCCGGCGCAGCAGGAACTCCGGATCGGCGAAGGCGATGCGCGACGGATCCGGGTCCAGCGGCAGGCCGCTGTCGGCGTGGGTCTGCAGCGTGGCCCATGCATCGGCCAGGCGCTTGTCGTGAAGGTTGTGGGTCTTGTTCATGGCGGTGCGGCGAAGAAGAAGTGGACTTGATTGTGCGCGTTGCAGGATGCGGGCCAACCCCTTTTATGAGGGTCAGACCGGCGGCTCGGCGAGCGGTATGCGCGTCTCGAACTTGGAGCAGTTCATGGCGAAGGTGCTCTTGAAGTTGCGCACGTTGTTGTTCGATGAAAACACCTCGCGCGTGAACGCGTGATAGCGCTCCATGGACGCCGCATTGACCACGAGCAGGAAGTCGAATTCGCCGGACACCTCGTAGCAGGCCATGACGTCGGGCTCCGCGCTCATGCGCTTCTCGAAGTTGCGCAGCAGGGCATCGTTCTGCTTGTCGAGCTCGACAGACACGAAAACCGTGAGCGGCCGCCCGACCTTGAGCCGGTCCACGATCGCCACCTGCTTGAGCAGCACACCCGATGCCTTGAGCTGGGCAATGCGGCGCTGGCAGGTCGCAGGCGAGGCACTGACCTTGTCGGCCAAGGTGCGCAGGGGCAGCGAAGCGTCCTGCTGCAGCGCGTCGAGGATCTGCGTGTCGAGGCGATCGAGGTTCATGCGGCGATCCGTTTCATCCGGCGGGCAAAGTCGAGCCAAATGCAGCAAAAGAGGGGCCGGAATGGTAAATCCATTCACCCGCCCGTTCCTAAGATCACTGCCATGAGCACCACCACCTTCGACCAGCAACTCGTGCGCTGGCGCCATCACCTGCATCGCCACCCCGAGACCGGCTTCGAGGAGAAGAAGACCTCCGACTATGTCGCCAGCGTGCTCAATGCGCTGGGCCTGGAAGTGCATCGCGGCATCGGCGGAACGGGCGTCGTTGCCAACCTGAAGGTGGGCGATGGCCAGGGCGTGATCGGCTTGCGCGCCGACATGGATGCGCTCGCGATCACCGAGGACGCCGCCGGCCGGGTGCATGCCTCGCAGGCACCCGGCCGCATGCACGCCTGCGGCCATGACGGCCACATGGCGATGGTGCTGGGCGCGGCGCAATTGCTGGCGGAACGGCGCGATTTCAACGGCACGGTGCGCTTCATCTTCCAGCCGGCCGAGGAACATGGCCGCGGCGCCAAGGCGATGATGGACGACGGCCTGTTCCAGCGCTTCCCGGTCGACGAGATCCATGGCGCGCACAACATGCCGGGCATGCCTGCCGGTCACTTCGCCACCCGCGCGGGCGGCATCATGGCCAGCGAGGACAACTTCGTGATCCGCATCACCGGCCGCGGTGGACATGCGGCCCGGCCGCACATGGGCGTGGACCCGCTGGTGATCGGCGCGGAGATCGTGCTGGCGCTGCAGACGGTGGTGGCGCGCTCGGTCGACCCCGGCATGTCCGCTGTCGTGTCCTGCACCGAGTTCATCACCGACGGCATCCGCAATGCCATCCCGACGCGCGTCACGATCAAGGGCGACACCCGCAGCTACGCGCCCGAGGTGCAGGCGCTGCTGGAGCGGCGCATGCGAGAGATTTGCATGGGCATCTGCCAAGCCCACGGAGCCGAATGCAGCTTCGAGTACACGCACGAGTTCGCGCCGACCGTGAACTGGCCCGAATGCGTGCCGACCGCGCTGGCCGCCGCCACCGCCATCGTCGGCGCCGACAAGGTCGATGCCAACGTGCAGCCGATGATGATCTCCGAGGACTTCGGCGCCTTCCTGCGCCACGTGCCCGGCGCCTTCGTCTTCATCGGCAACGGCGATGCGGGCCAGGGCGGCGTGCCGCTGCACAACGCGCGCTACGACTTCAACGACAGCGTGCTACCCGTGGGCGCCCGCTACTTTGCCGAACTGGCGCGCATCCGCCTGCCGCGCTGAAAGTCACCATGCTGATTGCCAACACGCGCGCCCGGCGCGGCGCCTACCAGCCCGCGCTCGCGCAGGTCATGAACATCGCCACCGCCCGCGAGAGCCGTCGCTGGCTCTCGCACTGGCCGGGCCTCAACGCCGGCGCGACGCCGCTGCGGACGTTGCCCGGGCTGGCGCGGCGGCACGCGATCGCCAGGCTGGACCTCAAGGACGAATCCGCGCGCTCGCCACTGGGCAGCTTCAAGGTGCTGGGCGCCCCCATCGCGCTGCTCCGCTTGGTGCTGCGCCGTTGGCCCGACAGCGGCTTCAAGCCCGCGGACCTGTTCGCCGGGCGGCATGCGCGGGCGTTGCGCGATTTCACTGTCATCAGCGCCACGGACGGCAACCATGGCCGCGCGCTGGCCGCCGCCGCGCAGAGCCTCGGCTGCCGCTGCGTGATCGTGCTGCATGCGCAGGTGAGCCAGGAGCGCAAGGACGCGATCGCGGCTTTCGGTGCAACCATCGTGCGCATTGCCGGCAACTACGACGCGTCGGTGCGGGAGGCGGCGCGGCTGGCCGAGGCCAACGGCTGGCAGGTGGTCTCCGATACCTCGTACGAAGGCTACGAAGAGATCCCGCGCGACGTGATGCAGGGCTACGCGGCCATCGTCGACGAGTTGCTCGAACAGCAACCGGCAGTCGAGTGCCCCTGGACGCACGTGATCCTGCAAGGCGGCGTCGGCGGGCTGGCCGCCGGCATCGTGGGCTACTTCTGCGAGCGCTTCGGCGCCGCGCGGCCCCTCTTCATCGTGGTCGAACCGGAGCAGGCCGATTGCCTCATCCAGAGCGCCCGCCTGGGCCGACCGGCGCTCGCGACCGGGTCGGTCGATTCGGTGATGGCCGGCCTGGCCTGCGGCCAGACCTCGCCCCTCGCATGGCGCTTCCTGGAGCCGGCCGTCGACTTCTTCATGACGATCCCCGACGCCGCGGCAGTGGCCGGGATGCGCACGCTGGCCGATGGGGCGGAGGGCGACATGCCGGTGCTGAGTGGCGAGTCAGGCGCAGCGGGCCTGGCTGCGCTGCAAAGTCTGGCTGGGACGCCGCCATCGCGCCTGCAGGTCGGCCTGGATGGCGACTCGCGCGTCCTGCTCATCAACACCGAAGGCGCGACCGCGCCAGCGGTGTACGGCGAACTCGCTGGCCGATCCCCCGCAGATGTGCTGGCCGCGCAGGCCGACTGGCTCGCCGCGCATCCAGGGCGGCCCTGAGCAAGTCTTCCACGCGGCGCGGGGCCTCACACAGGTCCGGAACCTGTCCAGTCAGCGCCTGGCCCGGGCGCCGATCAAGCGCAATCGAGGTGCGTCCGGAGCTTTCTCTCGCTCCAGAAAGTCTTGGAATTCCTTTCGCGACCTTCGCGTTCGGCTGTCCGACCCAAAAACAAAAAAGGCCCCTTCCGGAGCCTTTCAAGTGTGCGGGGTAAGCCTCAGACGCGCTTGCGGTACTCGCCCGTGCGCGTGTCGATTTCGATGCGATCGCCTTGCGCCACGAACAGCGGCACACCCACTTCGAAGCCGGTCGAGATCTTGGCCGGCTTCATGACCTTGCCGGAGGTATCGCCCTTGACGGCGGGTTCGGTCCAGGTCACTTCGCGCTCGACGCTGGTCGGCAGTTCGACCGAGATGGCCTTGCCGTCGTAGAACACCACTTCGACCGGCATGCCGTCGTCGAGGTAGTTGAGCGCGTCGCCCATGTTCTCGGCTTCGACTTCGTACTGGTTGAACTCTTCGTCCATGCAGACGTACATCGGGTCGGCGAAGTAGGAGTAGGTGCACTCCTTCTTGTCGAGCACGATCTGGTCGATCTTGTCGTCGGCCTTGAACACCACTTCGGTGTTGAAGTTGGCGATCAGGCTCTTGAGCTTCATGCGCACGGTGGCGGAGTTGCGGCCGCCGCGGCTGTATTCGGTCTTGAGGACGACCATCGGGTCCTTGCCGTGCATGATGACGTTGCCAGCGCGGATTTCTTGAGCGATTTTCATATCAGGGTCTCTGGATGTTGGGCCGCTCGGAGCGACTGCAGACGGAGGGCCTGAAGCTGCATGGTTCCCGCGGCGGGTTCAGCGAAAAGGGAGCGGGACCAGATGAGAATCCGGCCCGAATTTCGCAAAGCCCGCAATTTTAGCTTTTTTGCGAAATCAGACTGCGCAACTGTGTCACCAGATCGTTCTGTTGCAACAGCCGGTCGCGCGCGGACTGGGCATTGGCGCGCCATTCGGCCAGCGTCTCCCGGTCGAGCAGCGGCATCGGGCCGGCCTCGAATCCGTTCCAGATCGTGTGGCCATGGCGCAGCGAGGCGGGGGCGCCGAGCCAGTCCAGGAAAGCTGCCAGCTTGATGTGGTGCGCATCGTCGTCCTGCGGGTAGATCTGCCAGACCATCGGCGCGCCGGCCCAGATGGCCCGCACGAAGGAATCCTCGCCCCGGACGAAATTCAGGTCACAGGCCCACAGCAAGTGGTCGAAATCCGGTTGCGCAAGGTGGTGGAGGTAGGAGATGGACAGCGCGCCCAGCCCGCCCGGCAAGCGCTCCATGCCCCGCCGGGAGCCAGTGATCGCCTGGACCGCCTGCGCTGCACGGCCCGGTGTGACCAGCAGGCGAGTGGGCGCCGGCCCGGCGGCAAGCTGCGCCAGCAGGTCCGCCAGCGCTGGCGGCTCGTAGCAAAAGAGCGAGACCAGCCGCTCGCCCTGCCATTCGATGCCCCGCGCGACCAGCCAGGCCGCGCGGTCGAAGGCTTCCTGCTGCGCCGTCAGGTCGGGCTCGCGCAGGAGGCCGCCGGTGGCGGTGGTGAATCCCGGATAGAAGAATCGCTTCGACAGGCCCTCGCCCGGCCCGCGGAACACCGGGGACGGCAAGCCGTGCAGCCTCTCGACATAGGGCTCGGCCGACAGGTATTCGAGGTTGATCCAGGGCCGCGCGGGCCGGCCCTCCGACGCCGCCTCCGCGAACCGCGCGATCAGTTCCGGCGCCGGATCGCATCCGAATGCCTCGATCAGCACGTCCGGCGCCGGCGCCGCTGCAGCCTCGACCACGGCCGCCGGCGCGCGCCAGTCGACTACCTCCACGCCGGCAAGCCCCACCGGCGCCATCCATTCCAGCGCGGCGCCATCGTCCACCCAGAGCCGCACGCCGTCGCCCTGCGCGGCCAGCTGGCAAGCCAGCCGCCAGCACACGCCCAGGTCGCCGTGGTTGTCGATGACTTTGCAGAAGATGTCCCAGCGCATCGCGGTTACTCTACAGCCCCGAATCGAGGTCCCTCGCCATGGCCGTCTATACCGCTGAAATCCATTGGGAGCGTTCCGACCAGGATTTCCTGGACAACCGCTACAGCCGCCGCCACCTGATCCGCTTCGACGGCGGTGCGACACTGGCCGGCTCGTCGTCGCCGCACGTCGTGCCGCTGCCGATGTCGGACGCATCGGCGGTCGACCCGGAAGAGGCATTCGTTGCCTCCTTGTCGAGCTGCCACATGCTCTGGTTCCTGTCGATTGCGCGGGACCGGGGCTTCAGGGTCGATCGCTATCGGGACAGCGCCGAAGGCAAGATGGCGCGCAACGAGGAGCGGCGCGTGGCCATGACCGTGGTCACGCTGCGGCCCAGCGTCGCCTTCTCGGGCGACCCGCAGCCATCGCGCGAGCAGGTCGACGCCATGCATCACGAAGCGCACGCGCAGTGCTTCATCGCCAATTCGGTGAAGACCGACGTGCGTTGCGAACCGGTCCACGGCGATTGACCTGCGCCCGGTACTGCGTCAGCGCGCCGGCGCGTCACCCAGCACGATCCCTTCGCGCCGCGGATCGGACCCGCCCGTCAGCACCGTCACGCCGCTCTCCTTCTTGCGGATGATGGTGGAGATGCCGCTGCTCTGCGCGGCGGTCGACACGGTGTGGCCCAGCGCCCGCAGCCCCGTGATCAGCGCATCGTTGTTGCCGCCGTTGGACGTGTCGATTGCAGGATGCTCGCCGCCGACGTTGGTCGTCGGGCTGTTGGCCGCGCCGAAGTCGACCAGCGACGTGGCCTGTTGCGCGTCGAGGCCCCAGTCGAGCGCACCCACCGTGGTCTTGACGACGTACTGGATGATCGTGCCGCCGCCCGGCGAGCCGGTGGCCATCAGGAAGTCGCCCGTGTCGCTGCCCTTGAACACCAGCACCGGCGCCATCGTGCTGCGCGGGCGCTTGCCCGGCGCCACGCGATTGGCCACCGGTGCGCCCGTCGCATCGACCGGGGATGCGCTGAAGTCGGTCAACTGGTTGTTCAGCATGATCCCGCGCGCCATGTGATAGGAGCCGAGCGTGGATTCGACCGTCGTCGTCATGGTCACCACATTGCCTTCCTTGTCGACGATCGAGAGGTGCGTCGTGCCTTGCTCGACCGTCTTGTCGATGCCCAGCGGCGGCGCGCCGAAGTCGCCCGCGCTGGCCGTGCCCATGCTGCGCGTGAGGCTGATCAAGGCAGCGCGCGAACTCAGGTAGCTCTTGCTGAGCAACGTGTCGGGACTGCCGCCGGGCAGTGGCACGAAGTCGGTGTCGGCCACGTACTTGTCGCGGTCCGCATAGGCCAGGCGCTCGGCCTCGCTCACCAGGTGCACGCCCATCACGGCGGGCTTGCCGCCTTCGAGGTCGATATTGCCCGGCGGATAGTTGCCGAGCGGGAAGTTCTCCAGGATGCCGAGCGTGGACAGCACGCCGATCCCGCCGGACGAGGGCGGCGACATGCTGCAGACGTTGTAGCTGCGATAGGTGGCGCACACCGGATCGCGCCGCTTGGCCTGGTAGTTCTTGAGGTCGGCCAGCGTGGTCTTGCCGGGCGTGATGACCGAGCCGTCCGCGCCCTGGGTCGCCTGGATCTTGGCCACGATGGCCTCCGCGATCGGGCCGGTGTAGAGCGCATCGGCGCCTTGGGTCGCCAGCGCCTTCAGCACCTCGGCATAGGCCGGGTTGGTGAGCGTCGTGCCCAGGGGCTTCGGGTTGCCGGCGGCGTCGAGGAAGTAGGCCGCGGCCTCGGCGTCACGCTTCAGGTTCGGGGCCGACAGCGCGATCGCCGCGGCCATGCGCCCGCCGATCTTGAAGCCGTTGGTCGCGAGGTCGGTCCCTTCGCCGAACAGGTTCTTCCAGGGCAGCTTGCCATGGTCGCCATGCGCCAGGGCGAGCATGCGCATCACGCCCGGCGTGCCGATCGAGCGGCCGCTGGCGCGGGCATTGGGCAAGGGCGCCGTCGGGTCCGAGGCGTCGTCGACGTAGCGCAGGTAGTTGCCGGTGGCAGCTGCCGGCGCGGTTTCGCGGCCGTCATAGGCCTGGACCTTCTTCGTCTTCGCGTCGTAGTGCAGCAGGAAGGCGCCGCCGGCCAGGCTGCTCGATTGCGGTTCGACCAATGCCAGGACGGCCTGCACCGCGATGGCCGCGTCCGTCGCGCTGCCGCCGGCCTTGAGCACGTCGCAGCCGGCGCGCGTCGCCAGCGGGTGGTTGGCCACCACCATGTAGCTTTTGGCCGTGACCACCTTGTGCCCGACGACATAGCCGGAAGCCGGTTCCGGCAGGGCAGGGTCGCCGGCCAGGCCGGATCCGACCGTGACCGAGCCGCCCGACGTGCTGGTCTGGCAACTGGCGTCCACCGCCACGGGCGGCTGCGGCGTGATGGGGAAATAGGCGCCGTTGTTGGAGTCTCCGCCGCAGCCGGCGAGAGCGAGCGACAAGGCGACCGGTGTGGCGAGCCACCAGGGATATCGGGTTTTCATGAGGCAAATCCAGCGTTGGTTTTTTTCGATGCCTCGGCGCGTTGCGCCGGGCCCTCCCGCGTGCCGCACAAGGCGTGCGGCAGCCAGAACATCCTGCTTGAGAAAATGCTGGAATACAAGGCCGACACTACCAAGTGCAGAGCTTGGGCGCACCATGATCGCGCTCGCGGCCCAAGCCACAATAGCCGCCATGTCAGACGTGCATTCCGATCAACTCCTCAGCGAAGTCGCGGCCCTGCCGCAGCTCCCGGGCGTCTACCGCTACTTCGATGCGGCTGGCGCGGTGCTCTATGTGGGCAAGGCGCGCAACCTGAAGAAGCGCGTGGCCAACTACTTCCAGAAGAGCCACGGCGGCACGCGCATCGGTCACATGATCAGCAAGATCGCGCGCATGGAAACGACTGTGGTGCGCTCCGAGGCCGAGGCGCTGCTGCTCGAGAACAACCTCATCAAGTCGCTCAAGCCCAGGTACAACATCCTGTTCCGGGACGACAAGAGCTACCCCTACCTGAAGATCGCCTCGCACACCTTCCCGCGCCTGGCGTACTACCGCGGCGCGACCGACCGCAAGCACCGCTATTTCGGCCCTTATCCGAGCGCCTGGGCCGTAAAGGAGTCGATCCAGTTGCTGCAGAAGGTCTTCAAGCTGCGCACCTGCGAGGACACGGTCTACGCCAATCGCACCCGGCCCTGCCTGCTCTACCAGATCAAGCGCTGCACCGGCCCTTGCGTGGGCTACATCACGCCCGAGGCCTATGCGCAGGACGTGGCCAATGCCGAGTCCTTCCTCATGGGCGACACGCAGGCGGTGCTCGGCCAGCTCGAAGGCCGCATGACCGCGCATGCCGAGAAGCTCGAGTTCGAACAGGCTGCCGAACTGCGCAACCAGATGTCGGCGATCTCGCGTGTGCTGCACCAGCAGTCGATCGAGATCGCATCGGACAAGGACGTCGACATCCTTGCCGTGAAGGTGCAGGGCGGAAAGGCCTGCGTCAACCTGGCGATGGTGCGCGGCGGCAGGCATCTGGGCGACCGGGCCTACTTCCCGGTGCATGTGGAGGACGCCTCGCTCGTCCACCCTGACGAACTGGACGAAGGCAGCGCGCCTGCTGCGGCCGATCCGGTCGAAGTCCAGGTGCTCGAAGCCTTCATCGCCCAGCACTACATCGACGTGCCGGTGCCCGCCACGCTGGTACTCAGCGAACTGGTGAGCCGCTCGCTCATCGAGGCGGTGTCGCAGCAGGCCGGCACGCGCGTGACGGCAGTGTTCCAGCCGCGCGAGCAGCGCCGCCACTGGCTCGAGATGGCGCAGACCAACGCAGGCCTCCAGCTGGCCCGCCTGCTGGCCGAGGAAGGCTCGCAGCAGGCGCGCACGCGTGCGCTGGTGGATGCGCTGGAACTCGCGCCTGACGACCTCGACAGCATGCGCATCGAATGCTTCGACATCTCGCACACGGCTGGCGAGGCCACGCAGGCCTCGTGCGTGGTGTTCGAGAAGCATGCGATGCAGAACCGCGAATACCGCCGCTACAACATCGAGGGCATCACGCCCGGCGACGACTATGCCGCCATGCGCCAGGTCCTGACGCGGCGCTACGCCCGGCTGGCCGAGACCATGGCCGCCGAGACCGACGCGCCCACGCCTGGCGACGGCGCCGGTGCCGACGCACCCGCCGGAACCAAGGCCGCGCGCATGCCCGACCTGGTGCTGGTCGATGGCGGCAAGGGCCAGGTCTCGATGGCGCGCGAGGTCTTCAGCCAACTGGGCCTGCCGCTGTCGCTGATCGTCGGTGTCGAGAAGGGCGAAGGCCGCAAGGTCGGCCTGGAAGAACTGGTGTTCGCCGACGGCCGCGAGAAGGTCTACCTCGGCCGCGACTCCGCCGCCCTGATGCTGGTCGCCCAGATCCGCGACGAGGCCCATCGTTTCGCCATCACCGGCATGCGGGCCAAGCGCGCCAAGGTCCGCGTGGGCGGCAGCCAGCTCGAAGACATTCCGGGCATCGGTCCCAAGCGGCGCGCCCGCCTGCTGCAGCGCTTCGGCGGAATCCGCGGGGTTGCGGCGGCCAGTGTCGAGGACATCGCGTCGGTCGAAGGCATCGCCCTCGACCTTGCGGAAGACATCTACAAGGCCCTTCACTAATCCAAGTCACAATCAAGCGCTATGTTCTGGACCCTGCCGACCATCATGACCTGGACGCGCATCGTCGCGATCCCCCTCATCGTCGGTGTGTTCTACCTG
The DNA here is from genome assembly GCF_018449755.1 of Variovorax sp. dw_954. Taxonomy (NCBI): domain Bacteria; kingdom Pseudomonadati; phylum Pseudomonadota; class Betaproteobacteria; order Burkholderiales; family Comamonadaceae; genus Variovorax; species Variovorax sp. dw_954. Next base: position 102,603 of record NZ_JAAVVD010000011.1, read on the forward strand.
CCCATCGCCGAGCCGATGCGCAACCTCATCGCCACGGTGATGTTCGTCGTGTTCGCCTTGACCGACTGGCTCGACGGCTACCTGGCCCGCAAGCTCAACCAGACTTCCTCCTTCGGCGCCTTCCTCGACCCGGTGGCCGACAAGTTCCTGGTCTGCGCTTCCTTGCTGGTGCTGGTCCACCTGCAGCGCGCCGACGTTTTCGTGGCGCTCATCATCATCGGCCGCGAGATCGCGATTTCCGCCTTGCGCGAATGGATGGCGCAGATCGGCGCGAGCAAGAGCGTGGCCGTGCACATGGTCGGCAAGGTCAAGACGGTGGTGCAGATGGTGGCGATCCCGTTCCTCCTCTACGACGGCCAGCTGTTCGACCGCATCGACACGGGTACCTGGGGCCATTGGCTCATCTGGATTTCCGCCGTGCTCACCGTCTGGTCGATGGTCTATTACCTGCAGAAGGCGCTGCCCGAGATCCGGGCCCGCGCCAAATGACGGCCGAGGCGCGCGACACCGCCTGGCTTCGGCTGATGCCGGCGGTCTTCGTGCTGATCTGGAGCACCGGCTTCATCGTGGCGCGCTACGGCATGCCGTATGCGCCGCCGCTCAAGTTCCTTGCGGTGCGCTATGCCTTCTCGGTGCTTTGCTTCGGGCTGTGGATCGCCGTCGCGCGCGTCGCATGGCCGCAGCGACGGGAACAGTGGCTTCATCTGGTCGTCACCGGCATCCTGATGCAGGCCGGTTACCTGGGCGGCGTGTGGGCTGCCGTCAAGGCCGGCATGGGCTCGGGCCTGGTGGCCTTGCTGGTCGGCATCCAGCCGGTGCTGACGGCGGTGTGGCTCTCGCTCAATGGCGGCGCGATCACCAAACGCCAGTGGGCCGGGCTGCTGCTCGGCTTCGCAGGCCTGGTGCTGGTGGTGTCGCGCAAGCTGGGGCAGGGCGGCGAAGTCACCGCGCTCAGCATGAGCCTGGCCATTCTTGCGCTGCTGTCGATCACGGTCGGCACGCTCTACCAGAAGCGCTTTGTCGCACCCTGCGATGTGCGCAGCGCCAGTGCCGTCCAACTTGCCGCCGCCTTGGTCGTGACCTTGCCATTCGCGTTGATGGAAAGCGACGCCATCGTCTGGAATGCGGCCGTGATGGGGTCGCTGGCCTGGTCTGTTCTCGCACTGTCGCTGGGTGGCAGTTCACTGCTCTACATGCTGATCCAGCGCGGCACCGCGACGGCGGTCACCAGCTTGCTGTACCTCGTGCCGCCTTGCACCGCGGTCATGGCCTGGCTGCTGTTCGACGAACCCATCACCCTGACCACATTGGCTGGCATCGGCATGACGGCCGTCGGGGTCAGCCTGGTGGTGCGCGGGGACGGCGCGCCGGCGTAGCCTTGGCGCCGCGACGTGCCGGCTTCGGCGCGGCTGCAGTCTCGACCTTCCACGGCTCGGAGCGAAACGCCTCGACCAGATGGTCGATCAGCAAGCGCACGCGGCGCGGCGTCTTCGGTCGCCAGGGCGCGATCCAGTGAATGTCCGCATCGGGCATCGCATATTGCGGCAGCACCCGCACGAGTTCGCCCGAGGCCAACTGCGGCGCAATGTCCCAGAGGCTGCGCAGCATGATGCCCCGCCCTTCCAGGCACCAGTCGCGCACCATCTCGCCCGAGTTGCTGGCCAGCGCGCCGCCCACGCGAACGCGCGCGGTGCTGCCATCTCGCGAATGGCGAAGCGACCACAGGTCGACCGGTCGCTGCAGTGCATTGGCGTTCTCGCGAGTCACCAGGCATTCATGCCCCGCCAGCGCCGGCGGATCCGCTGGCAATCCGCAGCGGTCCAGATAGCTCGGCGCCGCAGCCAGCACCCGCTGGTTGCGCGCGATGCGTCGCGTGACCCAGTCGCTCGCGTGCCGGCTCTGCACGCTCCAGAGCCAGATGGCACCGTCGAAGCCTTCGGCGCCGAGGTCGGGCAGTTGCTCGGTCAGGTGGAGATCGATCCGCAGTCCGGGATGCCGCGCCTGGAATGCCGCAATCGCCGGCCCGACCCAGCGGCGGCCGAAGCCGAAGGTCGCGATCAGCCGCAACGTGCCGTTCAATGCGTCCTGCCGTTCCGACAGTTCGGTCTCCAGCGCAGCAAAGCCGTCGAGCAGGCTGTCGGCCCGCAGGCAAAGCGCCTCGCCCTCGGTCGTCAGGCTCAGGCGCCGCGTCGTGCGCTCGAACATGCGCTGTCCCAGCCGCGCCTCCAGCGCACCCAGCCGCTTGGTGATGACCGAGGGCACCACGCCCAGCGCGAGCCCCGCGCCTGCGAGGCTTCCCTGCGCGCGAATGGCCTGCATCAGTTCAAGGTCGTCGCGATCTATTCTTGCCATGCTGGAAAGTATCAATTGGCGGATTGTTGCTTGATGCGCCAAGGCACGCAACGCACAATCATCCTGTGCTCAATTCATTCACCCCCTTCGAAGTCCTGCGCGGCCCGGTCCGCCTGCATGGCCGCATCGGCGGTCGCGGCGCTCCCTTGCTGTTGTTGCACGGACATCCGCAGACCCACGTGATCTGGCATCGCCTGGCCCCCATGCTGGCGCAGCGCTTCACGCTCGTCATGATGGACTTGCGCGGCTATGGCGACTCCAGCCGACCTGTTGCCGGCGCGGACCATGCTGCCTACAGCAAGCGCGAGATGGCGCTCGATGCGCTGGCCGTAATGAAACACCACGGCTTCGATCGCTTCGGCGTACTGGCGCATGACCGCGGCGCACGCGTGGCGCATCGGCTTGCTGCGGACCATGCGGGCGCTGTCGATCGCATGCTGCTGCTCGACATCGCGCCCACACTGGCGATGTACCGCGACACGAGCGAGGCATTCGCACGCGCCTACTGGCACTGGTTCCTGTTGATCCAGCCGCCGCCCCTGCCCGAGGCCTTGATCGAATCCGGACCCGCACGCTATGTGCGCAGCGTGATCGGCAGCCGTCACGCCGGCCTCGTGCCATTCGCAGCTGAAGCACTCGCGGAATACGAGCGATGCGCCGCCATCGAAGGCACGGCCCACGCGATCTGCGAGGACTACCGCGCCTCTGCCTCGATAGATCTCGAACACGACCGCGCCGACATCGCCGCAGGCCGCCTGCTCACCCAGCCCCTGCAGGTGCTGTGGGGTGAGCATGGCGCGGTTGGCCGTTGTTTCGACGTGCTGTCACTGTGGCGCGAGCGCGCACTCGATGTGTCCGGCCGTGCGTTGCCGTGCGGCCACTACCTTCCCGAAGAGGCGCCGCAAGCCATTGCCGACGCGGCCCTCGCCTTCTTTCCCAACTGATTCCTGGAGACCCTGAATGAGCACACGACGCATCGCAGTCATCGCCGGCGACGGCATCGGCAAGGAGACCATGCCCGAAGGCATCCGCGTCCTCGACGCGGCCGCACGAAAGTTCGGCATCGACCTGAAATTCGATCACTTCGATTTCTCGAGTTGGGACTACTACGAGAAGCACGGCAAGATGCTTCCAGACAACTGGAAGGACCAGATCGGCGGTCACGACGCCATCCTGTTCGGCGCCGTCGGTTGGCCGCAGAAGATCCCGGACCATGTGTCGCTGTGGGGCTCGCTGCTGCTGTTCCGTCGCGAGTTCGACCAGTACATCAACCTGCGCCCCGCGCGCCTCATGCCCGGCATCACGGCGCCCGTGGTCCGTCGCGACGGCTCCCCGCGTCAACCCGGCGAGATCGACATGTACATCGTGCGCGAGAACACCGAAGGCGAGTACTCGAGCATCGGCGGACGCATGTACGAAGGAACGCCGCGCGAGATCGTGATCCAGGAGACCGTGATGTCGCGCATCGGCGTGGATCGGGTGCTGAAGTTCGCGTTCGAGTTGGCCCGATCGCGCCCCAAGAAGCACCTGACCAGCGCCACCAAATCGAACGGCATCTCCATCACGATGCCGTACTGGGACGAGCGCGTTGCAGCCATGGCCAAGGACTATGCGGATGTCGAACTCGACAAGTTCCACATCGACATCCTCACCGCGCATTTCGTGCAGCGGCCCGACTTCTTCGACGTGGTGGTCGCGAGCAATCTGTTCGGCGACATCCTCTCCGATCTCGGCCCCGCATGCACCGGCACCATCGGCATCGCGCCCAGCGCCAACCTGAATCCGCAACGCACCACGCCCTCGCTGTTCGAGCCCGTGCACGGCTCCGCACCGGACATCGCAGGCAAGGGCATCGCCAATCCGATCGGCCAGATCTGGTGCGGCGCGATGATGCTCGAGTTCCTCGGCCACAAGAATGCGCACGACGCGATCCTTGCCGCTATCGAGGCCGTGCTGGCACCGAAGAGTGGCGCGCCGCGCACGCCCGACATCGGCGGAACGGCCGGCACGACCGACCTCGGAAAGGCCATCGCCGACGCCCTTTGAAAAGGACTGCACGAAAGGCCCCTAAAATTGCGGAGGCCGTTGGTCTGACCGGCGTGATGTCTTATTGACACCCCGTAGACCAGTGGCTTTAATCGTTGTCGGCAGTGCGCTGCCGACGCGCCGAAACTGTCTCCCTCCTTCTCGCACCGCGCAGCGCGGCACCACTGCGGGGTCGGTCATGCCATCGGCGATACCTGACAACTTTTTTTCCGACAAGAGGCCCTTGTGAACAAGACCGAACTGATTGAACACATCGCAAAGAATGCCGATATTTCCAAAGCAGCCGCCACCCGCGCACTCGAATCCACCATCGGGGCGATTCGCACGACCTTGAAGAAGGGCAACTCGGTGTCCCTCGTGGGTTTTGGTACTTTCGCTGTAGGTAAGCGTGCCGCGCGCACGGGCCGCAATCCGCGCACCGGCGCTGCGATTAAAATCAAGGCCGCCAAGATCCCCAAGTTCCGTCCCGGCAAGGCGCTGAAAGACGCGCTGAACTGAGACATCGTTTTCGGTGGGGTGCTTAGCTCAGCTGGTAGAGCGGCGCCCTTACAAGGCGTAGGTCGGGGGTTCGAGCCCCTCAGCACCCACCACCCGATGCAAAGGCGAACAGGTTGTTCGCCTTTTTTATTGCCTGAGTCCGGGCCGAGTCGATAGAGAGAATGCTCAATGTTTGATTTCTTCCGCAAGTACAACAAGATCGTCATGGTGTTCTTGTTCTTGCTGATCATTCCGTCGTTCATATGGTTTGGCGTCGCTGATCGCTACAACCGGTCTGACCAGGGCGAGAAGGTCGCAAGCGTCGACGGCCACGACATCACGCGGCCTGAATGGGAGCAGCAGCACCGCATCGAAGTCGACCGCATTCGCCAGCAATCGCCGAATGTCGACGTGGCCATGTTCGATACCGATGCGGCGAAGTACGCCACCCTCGAGCGCATGGTCCGCGACCGCGTGCTGCAGATCGCCGCGCAAAAAACCACCATGACGGTGTCGGAAGACAAACTGGCCCGTTACTTTGCAGCTGACCCTGGCCTGGCCATGTTCCGTGGTGCGGACGGCAAGTTCGATCGCGAGTTGTTCCAGCGCGCTACCCAGCAGACGCCCGAGCAATACGAAGCCTCGGTCCGCGCGAGCCTGGCGACGCAACAGGTGTTGCAAGGTCTTGCCGGTTCCGCCTTCGCGACCAAGGCGCAAGCCGATGCAACACTCAATGCTTTCTATGACCGCCGTGAAGTGCAGTTGGCCAAGTTCAATCCGGCCGACTTCGCCAGCAAGGTCAACGTCAACGACGCGGACCTCGAGGCCTGGTACAAGGATCACAAGGCGCAGTTCCAGGCGCCCGAGCAGGCCGACGTCGAGTACGTCGTGCTGGACCTGGATTCGGTCAAGAAGAACATCGCCGTCAGCGAGGCCGACCTCAAGACCTATTACGAGCAGAACAAGGCGCGCTTCACCACCAAGGAAGAGCGCCGCGCCAGCCACATCCTGATCACCGCGCCGGCCAGTGCGCCTGCTGCGGACCGTGAAAAGGCCAAGGCCAAGGCCGAGCAGTTGCTGGCCGAGGTGAAGAAGTCGCCCGCCAGCTTCGCCGACATTGCACGCAAGAATTCGCAGGACCCCGGCTCGGCCGAAAAGGGCGGCGACCTGGACTTCGTGAAGCGCGACGGCACCATGGTCAAGCCCTTCGAGGACGCGATGTTCACGCAGAAGAAGGGCGAGATCAGTGGCTTGGTGGAAACCGAGTTCGGCTACCACATCATCGAGGTCACGGACATCAAGCCGGAGACGACGCCCACGTTCGACCAGGTGCGCGCGCGCATCGAGGACGAGGCCCGCGCGCAACTGGCCACGCAGGAATTCGCCAAGGCCGCGGAGTCGTTCAGCGACATGGTCTTCCAGCAGCCCGACAGCCTGCAACCGGTCGCGGACAAGTTCAAGCTCAAGGTCCAGACGGCCGCCCAGGTCGCGCGCACGCCGCCCGCAAGCGCCACCGGTCCCCTGGCCAACCGCAAGTTCCTGGATGCGCTGTATGCAGCGGACACGCGCGAACGCAAGCACAACACCGAAGCCGTCGAAGTCGGCCCCAGCCAACTCGCTTCCGGCCGCATGACCAAGTACATGGCAGCGCGCACGCAAGAGTTCATCGAGGTGAAGGACAAGGTCCGGACCCTGTTGATCGCGGAGCGTGCCGGCGCCTTGGCCAAGGCCGAGGGCGAGGCCAGGCTCAAGGCGTGGCAAGCCGATGCGGCGGGCGCCAAGTTGACGGAGCCGGTGACGATCTCGAGGCTTGAAGCCCAGTCGGTACCGCCGCCGGTGGTGGAGGGCGCCTTGCGCGCCGACACGACCAAGCTGCCGGCATGGACGGGCGTCGATCTTGGCGCGCAGGGCTATGTGGTGGTTCGCGTGAACAAGGTGGTTCCCCGCGAAGCGCCCAAGCCGGAGCAGGCGACGCAGGAGATCGGGCAGTTCTCGCAGATCGTCGCCGGCGCCGAGAGCAACGCCTACTATGAGTTGCTGAAGCAACGCTACAAGGCAGAAATCGGCGTTCCGCGACCGGCCGCAGCAACGCCCTAAATTTTGACGCTATAATTGAAGGCTCTTTGGTGGCTGTAGCTCAGCTGGTAGAGTCCCAGATTGTGATTCTGGTCGTCGTGGGTTCGAGTCCCATCAGCCACCCCAACGAATACGGGCCTCTCGTGCTACAAAAACGATAGCGCGACGGGCCCAAAATTCCCAAAATGGGAATTTCATCACAGAGCCTTCCGACGGACCTCCCGGCTGCGCTCGTACACCCCAGCGGTTGTTTTTGGATCTGCGTGCAATTCCGGCAATTCGCCGAATTGCAATTTGAAATAGGTCGTGTAGTGGCCCCGCAGGTCGTGGAACGTGAAACGCTCTTCAATTACCTTCTCGTCGAGCGCGCGCTGCATTAGGCGTGCCCACATGGCTTTGAAGCCACTCTCCGAATAGGCCAGATTGGTCCGCGGCGCCCGGAAAACCGCGCCCATCGGTGAATAGCCGGGCATTGCTTTCATGCGGTCAATGACCTCCTGCAATGCCGCGCTGACCCCCACCAATTCCCGCTTGCTCTTCTTGCCGCGCTGCTTGGCACGTTGCAGGCGCACGACTTCCGAGTCGACCTGCGGCCAATGCAGCTGCCGAAATTCGGCGCGGCGGTTGCCGGCCAGGGCGGCGAACTGCGCCATCGACACCAGCACAACGTCGCTCGGGCTGGCCCACTGGCCGTCCGGCGTCTTGGCCAGCGCAAACTTTACAAATGCTTCCAGCTCAGACGCTTCCACCAGCCGGTCGCGCGACTCTTCCCGGTTGCGGCGCACTTCCTTGCAGGGGTTGCGGTCGATGTCGCCGAGCTCGACGCCCAGGTTGAACAGGTTGGACAGCAGCGCAACCTCCCGGTTGGCCACGATCGGCGCCGCGGCGCGCTCCACGCGCAGGTACCGGGCAATGTCTCGGGGCTTCACCAGCGCCACGATGGCGGTGCCGAACTTCTTCTCGAGCTCGTTCCAGTTGTCCCGGTACTGCACCTTGGTGCTGTCGGCCAGGCGCTTGAACTCGACGCGCTCCTGATATAGGCGCCACAGCCGGGTGAACGTGCCTTCGTCGGTGGCCTTGCCGGTGATGTCGAGCACACGTTGTAGGGCCGCGCCCTTGTCCTGGCCGAGGTTGATCGGCTTGCCGGCGACTGGCTTGTAGCGGTAGGTGAAGCCGCCATCCCTGCGGGGGCGGGCTTCCATCCGGGGCAGCAGCCCCAGCTGGGACTGGCGGTCGCGGTGTCTCATGCTGCGGTGCTCCACTTGATGCCCGCCTCGTTGGCGGCGGTGATTGCCGGGTCGCGTTGGGTGCCAAAGGCCATGCCGCGCTTCACCTGTTCGCGGCCGACGATGCAGGAGCCGTCGGTGGTGCGGCGCTCGAAGGGGATCTTCAAGCGGGCGAGGGCGCGCGCCTGAGCGGCGTGCTGCCACACGCCGGTCAGTTCCTGAATCTCTTCGCGGGTCAGTGTTAGGCGTTCGGCCATACTTAGGCTTTCAATGCGAGGAAATAGCGATGGCGACGCAGCACTTTGTCAATATTGAAGACCATGGCGAATACCTCAACTTCCGCGTGCCATTCGAGAAAAATACGATTCCAGTGACCATCAGCCGGGAAGCGCTCGATGACCATTTCCGTGCGAAAGAGTTGGGGGACCTCGTACAGGCTTACGTGCAAGGATCGGAACGGATCAATGCCAGGGCCTTGACGAAAGCGCTGCCAGGTGCGGTCTACACCGTCGCGCAGCCGCTCCGCCTCACAAAAGACGACTTCTAGAAAACCGGGCCTTGCGCTCATGGGTTCACCCGCTTGAACTCGACCACCCACACCCACGGGTTGGCGTCCCAGCTGCCGGCGCCGTTGATCTGATGCCACAGCCTCATATAGGCGCTGCGGTAGTTCCAGCACCACTCCGGGTTGCCGTCGGGCGGCGGTGCGTCGGTGCCTTCCTGATAGTGGGGCGCGCCTTCGGCGATGGCGCCGGCTTCGTCGATGGCCTGCAGGCGCTCGACGCGCACGCCGGTCACTTCGAGGTCGACGCGTGAGAGGCCGCGGGGGCAGTGCATGGGCGGCAGGTAGCTGCGCTTCCAGGGCCACGCATCCGCGACGGTCAGCGCGCCGTCGGCGTGGTAGACGGAGAACACGCGGCCGGTGGCGTCGTCGGGTTCCAGATCCGGCACCAGTCGGATTGCTTCGCGCACCCACAGCTGGTCGCCCGGCTGGCCGTAGGGGCACGGCTGGCACCAGTCGCCACCGATGAACAGGCCGCGCGTGGGCGGGCGGCTCTCCCAAGCGTAGAAGCGCGGGCCTCGGCCGTCTTCCTCGTCCGGGTGGTGCCAGGTGCCGACCTCTACGGTATTTGCGGGCGGCTGCGGCTTCACGATGCGCCGCGTCTGAGTTTTCGTGCCGTCGAGCAGGGCGCGCACCATGGGTGCGCTGAACAGGATGGGGCGCTCTTTCACTTCAAGGGCTCCGCGGGCACCACGATCGGCGTCCAGTGGGTGTGATAGCCGGGCCAGTCGCTGCTCAACGGGGAGCCGCTGTACGGCGCCTCGTTGACCGGGAAGGCCCACCAAAGCGCCGCGCCGTAGTCCTCGTGCCAGTCGGCCAGCGGCCGGGGCGTCCGCTTCTGCCGCAGCGCGATGTTCTCCTTCGTGGCGCGCTTGAGGGCGGTGTCCACGTTTTGCGGGAGGTCGAACGCCGTGTTGTCGTAGGGCTTGCCCTCGAGGGCGAAGAGGGCGCGCTGCTCGATCCAGCGCAGGCGCCGGGTGCTGGTGCGGCTGTTGCGCGCGGTCTTCGCGATGTGGTCCAGCGCGTTGCGCAGCTGCTGGGCGTCCAGCGCTTCGCCCACCAGGTCCAGCAGGGTCTTGGCCTGCGCTGCGCCGGCAACGTCGGGCAGCTGGCCGGCCAGCGCGCCCTTGAAGACGGCCTCGTGGAAGTTGGCCAGCGCCACCACGATCGGCAGCAGCGCGGGGTGGATCGGCCCGCCAGTGGCCAGCGGCTCGGGCGTCGTGAGGGGTTGGAAGGTCATGGGTGCGAGCTTTGTGCCCCGAACAGGGGTGCGTTGTTGTAGAAGAGCCCGGCGAAGGACGGCGCCGGGTTCGCGTCCTGCACGTCTTCGTAGTCGAGCAGCAGGCCGTGGCAGGCGGCGGCGACCTCGAGCAGCTTCTGGCTGAGAACCAAGCGCTGCGCGATGTCGGCCAGTTGTTCGTCGACCAGGGCGTGAAACAGGTTGTCGGCGCCCTTCGACTTGACGGCCTTGCGGCGCTTGTGCAGGCGCTTCTGGCGGGTCTGCCACTCGGCCATGGCCACCTTCGTCTCGAGCTCGAGCGCGCGCAGCGCGATCTCAACGAACGACAGCACCGGCTCGTCGGTGGTCAGGGCATCGCGGAAGAACCGCACCAGCATGCCCATGGCCTCCTGCCTGATCGACCGTTCACCCGAGTCGTCGCCCGACTCGTCGTAGCGCGCCCGGCGCGCCGGGTCGCCCAGCACTTCGTAGGCGGCGTTGATGGCCTGCATGGCTGCGGTGGATCCGCCTTCCTTGTCGGGGTGCGCGGCGCTCGAGGCCCGGCGCCATGCGGCCTTGATTTCCTCGGCGCTGGCGCCGCGCTCGATGCCCAGCGTCTCGTAGTGGTTCATTCGGTCGATTCCTTCTTGGACTCCAGTTCGCCGATGGCCCAGCGGAGGGCGCTGGCCTCGGTGCGGTCGTGGTCGGCGGGGCGCTCGGGGTTTTCCTCGATGCGCCGCTCCAAGTGATCCGCGCGGCGGCGCAGCACCCGGATGCGGCGCGCACGGATCTGTTCGGGGCTGCGCGCCACTTGCTTACGCCTTGCCGTGCAGGACGGTGTAGCCGCTGTCCTTCGACACCTGGGCCACGTATTCGGCGAAAGCGACCTCAATCACCTTGGTGGGGCGCTCCAGTTCGTACCAGAACTTGACGCTGCCGCTGTGCAGGCGGTACTTGAGGCGGGCCGTGAACAGGTCGGCGTTCTTGGCCCCCTTGAACAGTTGCAGGCCGATGGTGAAGAGCTTCGGGATCTTCATCTGGCCGTCGGCGCCGGCCTTGGCGTCGATCGTCTCGTTGTAGACGAGTTGCACCTGGCCGTCTTGCAAGCGCTTCGCACTGGCGAAGTTGATGCCTGTGGTCGCGCTGATGGTGGTGGCCACGGTGAGCAGGTTCTTCGCTTCCTCGCCTTGCAGGTCCGCGAAGTTGTCTTCGATGAACTCGGCGAACTCGGATTGGGTGAAGGCGTGGTTCGCGCCGTCGTGCTCCAGCCACTTCTTCGCCTCGGGCGTGAGCTCGGCCTTGAACACGGCGCGGTGATCGCGCCAGCCGGGGCCGGCCTTCGTGTCGTTGAAGATGGCCGTGAGCAGGCGCCCGTCGGTGTCTGCGTAGATATAGCCGGTTGCCTGGGCGGCTTGGTCCGCGCAGTAGGCCAGCAGGCTCGCCACGTCGCCCAGCTGCACGGTGCCCTTGTGGCGGTACGGCGCCGGCTCGGCCTTCTCGACTTCGGCGGTCAGGTCTTTGAACTGGTGCCCTTGCGGGATGACCAGGCCGAAGGTCTTCTCGACGTGCTTGACCTCGAGGGCGGCGGTCGCCATGGCGGCGATGGATTGGGCGGTGGCGTTGTTGATTGCGTCGGTCATGGGTTACTCGTTTGCGGTGCGGAATTGGAGGGGGGCGGCGGTTTCGACTTGGCGCAGTTCCAGGCTGTGCTGCTTGGGGTGCTGGCGCGAGGTTTCGCCGTCTTCGGTCAGGTAGAAGAAGTCCGAGGGCTGTTCGGCCTTCGGCAGCTTCACGTCGTACTCGAAGGTGATCGTCACCTTGTCGGTGGCGCCGCTGGCGCCCTTCTTGGCGGGCGTGATGGTCAGCTTCGTGGTCAGAGTGGCGCTCTTCCCGGTCGACTGCACGCTTTGGAGGGCTTCGCTCAACGCCGCCGTGACGCCGGCATGGGAAGTGCCGTCATTCAACTCGTTGAGGAACACGGAGTAAGACTTCATGATTTCCTTGGTTGTGGTGATGGATGGGGATGTGTGACAGCAAAAGGGCTTCCGGCGCCGGCTCTCAGGCCGCTTGCGCGAATTGCGGAGCGTTGGCAGCTGCGAGCGCGCGCAGGCACTTCTCCTGGCGGTCGACCTCGGCCTTGAACTCAAGGAGGTCTTCGACCATGGCGTCGATGTAGGCGTCGTCGCGCTTGCACCGGACGATGTGAAGCGGGTAGTTGATGGCGCGCAGCTGCGGGCAATAGAACCCGAGGTGCCACCAGTCGCGGCCGGTGATCCACATGCAGCCCTGCACTTGATCCATGAAGTCGGCTTGGTTGGCCTCGAGCAGCACCGGGCGCAGGCTCGCGGCCGACACCAGGCACTTATATTCACTGCCACCCTTGGCGCCGATCAGGCCGTCGGCGCTGGCGCCGAACACGTTGTCGCTGGTCACGACAAAGCCGGCGCGCTCCACCAGCACGCCCTCTTGGATCTGGTGCTCGTCGCGGGCTTCCGGCTCGAGCTCGTGGCCACGGGCCATCTGCCATGTCTCGAAGCCTTCGTCCATCGGCTCGCCGCTGATGCGCTCAAATGCGCAGCGGAAGGCGTAGTTCTTCGCGGCCTCGGACAGATCGCCGACCTTCAAGCCCTTGAGCGCGCGCTGCACGGACTCGGCCTTTGGCGCGGCCTTGTAGCCCGCGACGTTGCGCGCCTCGAGCTCGGGCATGCCCTTGAGGATCGAGTCGACGTAGATCTGCTGCTGTTCGTTCAGACCATTCACGCGCTGGCGCGCGACCTTGAACATGCTGGCGGTGATGACGCCAGCACGGGCGCGGTGCCAGTCTTCCGAGCCTTGCTCGCAGGGGATGACGCGGAAACTCATGGTGTTCTCCTGTAGTTGAGGGATCAGTTGCGGAGGCCGGCCGCGCGCTCTTCAAAGAAGGCATCCAGCGCGGCCTGGGCGCCCTTGTCGGCCACGTGGCTGATGAGGTCGGCGGCGATCGACAGCGCATCCATGTCCTTCGCATCGCGCAGGCGCTGCGAAACCATTTCGGCGGTGAACACCGGGGCGCCAGTGGCGGTGGGCTCGGCCGGCGCTGCGGGCTCTGCGGGCGCTGCCGCTGGCTTCGGCGCCGGCGCACGGGCGCGGGGCTTTGCTTCCGCAGCTGGCGCCGCGGCCGGGGCTTCTGCCGGTGCTGCGGCCGGCGCGGGCGCCTTCGTGGCGTCGACCGGGTTGTCGACCGTGCGGTGCGCATCGGCCTCGACCACGCGCTTTTGCAGGTCGTCGAGCTCGCCCACCAGAAGGTTGCGTTGGGCGGGCAGCAGCGCCTTCCAGTACCCGGCGAACAGGTCGCGGCCCTTGTCGGCAGCTGCGTAGGCGGCGGTCTTGAGCGATTCGGGCAGGGCTGGCTTGTCGTCCACCACTTCGGCCTGGCCCATGAAGGTCGACGATGACAACTCGTCGGGCGTGTAGACGCCGAGGATCAGTTCCGGCGCGTACAGGCGTGCCCAGCGGTTCGTCGTGAGGTAGGCGATCTGCTGCTTGGGATCTTCGGTCCACAGTGTCGAGTTGCGCGTGCGCGCCTGCGTCATCAGGATCGTCAGCTGGCGGGGCTCGCTCTCGCCGCGCAGCAGGCCGCTCACGATCACGCCAAGGCCGTGCTCGTCGTTCGTGTTCCAGTCGGCCACGATGAATTTCTTCGGGTAGCCGTTGTCGTCCTTCTTGGTCTTGCTCTCGACGGTCTTGAACTTGCCAACGATCTTTTCCCACGGGCCGAACCACTCGTAGCGCAGGCGACCGTTCAGCAGGCTGCTGGTGTTGATGACGGCCGCGACCAGCTGCGCCTCATAGCTCAGGTTGCCGTCTACCACGTAGGTCTTCTTCGCGACCACGAACGGGTCCATGGCCCAGCGCTGGGCTTGCATCACGACCGCCATGCAGTCGGACACGTTGCCTTGCAAGTGGCGCGGCACCGTGGCGCGGCCCGAGGCCATGATTTCGGCAACGCGGTACAGCGCAGCCATCGCCGACTCGTTGAGCAGCGACACGCCGGTGTTCTGGCGCAGGGCCGGGGCGTTGAAGGATTGGGCAGCGTCGATGACGTTGGAAACGTCCACGCGCGGCGCGGTTTGGGTGTTCATGCTTGCTGTCTCCTGGGGTTAGAAGGGAAGTTCTTCGGCGCGGGCCAGCGCGGCGGCGGTGTCGATGCCCTTGATCCACTCGATGGCCTTGGCCGTGTCGACGCGGAAGTGCAGGCAGATCACTTCGATCAGCTGGTCGTCCGTCGGGCGGTGCTCCTTGCGCGGCGCGGCATAGCTGCGGGTGGTGCGGCTGGGGGCGGGCGCTTCCACCACCGGGGCCGGCGCGGGCGCGAACACCGGCGCGGGCTGGTCCGCGGTCCACTCGGGCAGCTTGGGAAGGGCGAAGCCCAGCGAATCGGCGCCCGAGTCATCGCGCGCCGGCACGTCGTCCTGCGGCTCGGGCTCCTGCTCTTCGGGCTCGGCTTCTTCTTCGGACACCGCGGCATCCAGCAGTGCGCGGAGCTCGGGCAGCACGGCGTCCGCGGCGCGCTGGGCCTCGCGCAGGCGGCTGCCATAGACCACGGGATCCAGCGGATCCAGCGAAGCGATGGCGGCGCGCAGCGCACCACTGTCGGACTCCACCATCGAATCGGGCAGCGTATAGATGAGCTCGATGCGTTCGCCGATCTTTTCGCGCCTCGCGATGGCAGCCTCGCGCTCGGCCAGTTCCGCGGCCTGCGCCGCCACTTGGTCGGCGAGCAGCTTGGCGGCGGCTGCGGCGGTTTCGATCTGCCGGGCCGCGTCCAGCATCGCGGCGACCTTGACGCGCGTTTCCTGCACGGCGCGCTTTGCCTCTTCGATGCGGTCGCCGAAGTCCTCTTCGGTCACTTCGGTATCGTCGATCCACGCCAGCGTCTCGGCGATGAACCCGGAGGGCTGGTTGATGCAAGCCTCGACGCGGCTGGTGATTTCGCGCAGGGCTTCGTCAATCTCGGCCTTGCGCTCAGCAGCCTCGCGCTCGAGCCGGGCCTTCTCGTCGGCCAGGCGCTTCTCTTCGGCCTTCACCTGGGCGTCGATCGGGGTTTCCACCGCGGTGATGCGCGCGATGATGGCCTCGCCGCGGGCGGCAATGGCTGCCTTGAGGTTGTTCAGCGGCGCCTTGGCGTTCTTGACGGCGTTCTGCACGGCGTAGCGCGGGTCGCGGCATGCCAGCCGGGCCTCTTTCGCGGCCTTGAATCCCTTGGGCGTCTGCACGTCGAAGATCACGCCGCCATGCTTCGTCTCGAGCGCCTGCAAGCCTGCTTCCACTGCATCGAACTCGGCGATGTTGGCGGCGACCTCGCGCAGGGCGACGCCCGTGGCCGGCTCTTTCGACTCGGCGGCAGCAGCGGGCGCTTCGGCCGGCGCGTCAGCCTTCGGCGGATCCACGTCGAAGGGCGGGTCGTTGGCCGCGTCGGCGCCGGCCTGGGGGACGGTGATGGCCAGCGCGCTCATCCGAACACCCGTGACAAGAGTTGCAGGATTTCGGGGAAGTAGCCGCGAACGACCATCACCACCGACACGCCGAGGCCGATGAGCAGAGCCATCAGGACCAGGCCGGCCATGACGCCAGCTGCGGTCGGGCGGTTGTCTTCGTCGTAGTCGTCAGCGAATGCGCTGGTGGGCTGCGGCGTGTCGTTGGCCGCGTTGTCGATCGGCGCGAACACGAACTCGCCGTCTTGCAAGCGCAGGCTCGGGATGGTGTCGGCGTACACGGGTTGATCGACCATCGGGCGCAGGGTGCGCACGGGCGGCGGGGTCTTCGGCTTGTTGGCCATGGCTTTCTCCTGGGGGTTAACGGAAGCGCTCGACAGCGAGCAGGGCGGCGACGGCCAGGCCGGCGCATGCGCTCGCACGGACGGCGAGGCGATGCGCGACGGATGCGCGGGCGGTGTCGGGGAGGGGGACGATGTGCGCCTGGCTGCTGCGCACATGGGAGAGGGTTCGCGAGAAGCGCATGCCGCCGTCGTCGTCAGCGAAGCGGGGCTCGTCGTCCTGCTCGGGCTCGAGCAAGCTCACTTCGCCGCGGCCCTTGCAGGTCCAGCAGCGGGCGCCTTCGTGGCGACCCTCGCCGCAGCCGAGGCACGTGCCGCAGGTTTCGGTGAACGACTGGTGTTCAGCGCCGGCCTTGAGCCATTCGAGGAAGGTCTGGCCGTCGCGCTTGGTGATGAGGTACTGGCTGTACCGGAACTGACTTTGCAGCTGGCGCCGCGTCAGCCGCGCACGCAGCGGTGCGCTTTGAGGGGATGACATAGCTTTCGTCCTTTCTGCTCGGCTAAACGCCGCAAACAGAATGTAGCCGAAAGCTAAGCTAAATGGAAGCTAAAAGCTAAGCTAGATGAAAATTACCTTCAATATTTAGCCGGAGCCGTGCGTTACTGGCATGTAAAGTTGTCTCACCGCTGAGACACACGAGCAGAAACAAAAAGACCCGCGTTCTGCGGGTCTTTTCAATAGGCCGTTGGGCCAGCGTTGTAGTTACACAATCACTCGCATCTGAACTGGATCTCTGCCGAGGCGTAGTTCCAGCCCGAGTCCTTCGATTCGGAGTTCACCGGGACCACTTGCTTGCCTGACTGCGCGCAGTATTTCGCCGCGTCGGCGTAGAGCTCGGCCTTCACGGTGCCGCCGCTATAGGTGAAAGCACCGCCTTGCTTCGAGGCCATATACATGCCGCTGCCGATCGGCACGACGCCGGTGCTGGCACAGCCAGCGAGAGCCGCAGCTGCGGCCAGGATTGCGAGTGCTTTCATGCGAATCCTCCAGGGCCGGCGCGATGGACGATGCGGCCCAAAATCGTGATGGATTGAGCGACCTCGGGGGTCACTGTCAGCGGACCATGGGCCGGGTTGTCGGCCTCGATGCGCAAGCCGCCGCCAGGCAGCCGGAAGAGGCGACGAATGCGGTCGCCCCCGTCGTAATAGATTGCGTATGCCTTCCCATCAACCACTGTTGTCTGCGACGTGTCTACCACGCATTTGTCGCCTGGCCAGATGCTTGGCCGCATGCTGTCATCCACTACTTTGATGTAGCCCAGCTTGTTAGGTTGAAGTTGGTCGGCCCTGATCCAGTCGGTATCAAAGGTTTGGTGTTGGTGTTGCACGAAAAGGATTGTTACCTGAGCTCCTCCTGACCGTCGACTGATTTCCACAGTCAGCCGAGGAATAAACACGCTCGCGCCGTCGGGTAAATCGCCGGGGTAGTTCCAAGAGAGTAGTGGCGCGCCAGTGACAGCTGGCGCCACGGTGAATGTGCTACCGGAGTGGTCGATGTCGAGCCATCCAGGCTCCTTGCCACACCGCTCGTCTATATAGCGCGCTGTCTCGCTGCGCATCCCCCTTGGCTTGCCGGTCCCCGAATTGATGGACCCTTGCTTCCACTGGCTTACCTGCGACTCGTCCTTCTCCAGTCGCTCGGCCAGCGCCTTGAGCGAACCCATTTCTTTCTCCAGCAGGGCGATGTTCGCCCGGCGTATGTCGTCGATAAGTTTCATGGCCGGAGTGTGCGTTTGCTGGCTAATTTCCTAAATTAGCCTAAAGCTAGGTATGCCTGGAGCTTTAGGCTAAACTCGCCGCCATGAAGCTCAAACCATACCTTGACGCAGAGGGGAAGGGTGCTGCCACCCGCCTCGCGACCGCCATCGGCGCCCATGCCCCCGACGTGTCGGATTGGGCCAACGGGAACCGGCCCATCCCCCCTTTGCGCGCGACCGCCATCGAGAAGGCCACGAAGGGGAAAGTCATGCGCTGGGACTGTCGCCCCGACGACTGGCACGAGCACTGGCCCGAGCTCGCGCGCAAGAAGAGCGCGCCCCCGGTCCCGCAGCGCGTCGAGGTCTGAATGGAAGTCAAGCCCATCAGCGCCCTCACGCGCGCCGAAATCTGCGACCTCGCCACCCACGCGGCTGAACGCGGGGAGCGCATCGAAGACGTGAATCCATTTCCCGAGTGGACGCGCAACCACGTCGTTTTCACGAACGCCTTCGTCAAGCGCGAAGCCGTCCTCCGTCCCTTCACCAGCTGACTCCCCATGACAACCGGAAGCGTTATGTCCTTCACCTCCACCGACGGCGACATCCCCATGTTCGCCCGCGCCACCCTCGGCGGCAAACGCACCGCCAAGTGCGAGGCCCGCATCACCGACGACACGAAGTTCGCCCTCGAGCGCCGCGCCCACGAGTTGGGCATGACGGTGAGCGACTTCATCGAGCGACTGCTGACTGTGACGTTGTTCGGCTTGGACCATGTGCTGAGCATCGAGCAGGAGCGCACTAGAAAGGTCATGGGTTTGTCGGCTGATGTGCAGCAGGGCTCGCAGTCGTGAGCCCGCAGCCCCAGCCAGCGATCGGCTCTGTTCGCACGATCTACCTCGAGCAGCCGCGGCCCACGCAGCGCGGCAACGCCCCGCGGCCCGAGCTCTACCAGTGGTGGGAACTGCCCTCCGGCCAGTGCGTCGAGCTCCGGCGCATCGTCGGCCACCACAACCCCGAGGCCGTGGTGCGCAACGTCAATGCCGACGGCGAAATGGCGCCCGGCGAGTACGTGCTGACGCTCCGCTTTCTTGTCACGCACGGCCGCAAGGTCAAGGGGTAAGCGATGGGCACGGTTCCTGACATCTTCACGCCGCGCCCGATCGCACTGGCGCGCGACCACGGCGACCAGTTCAGCGCCGATTTCCTGGCGTACCTGCCCGACAACCTGCACGTGTATCGCGCTTTCATCGGCGAAGCCTTGAAGGTCGCGCGCAAGGGCTTCCAGCACTACAGCGCCCGCACGATCGTGGAAGTGCTGCGCCACAACTCCGCGCTCCAAGAGGCTGACGGCCCGTGGAAGCTGAACAACAACAACACGCCGTATCTCGCCCGGTTGTTCGCGCTGGACTACCCGATGCACGCGGGCTTGTTTGAGTTCCGCGAGGCCAAGGCAGCGCGGCGCATGGAAGCCGCGAACGATCCCGCCATGTCACGCCATGTCACGCCAAGTCACGCCACGTCACAACGCGGTCACGGGAGGGTGTGACTGATGGCCGGCATGGACTGGTTTCGCTGGCATCACGGGTCCGTCACGGACCCCAAGTTCCAGCTGATCGCGCGCCGCTCCGGCGCGTCACTGCCCGACGTGCTCGCGATTTGGGCCTACGTGCTCGAAACCGCCAGCCAGTCGGAGACACGCGGGATGTTCGACACGATCGACGCCGAAGCGCTGGATTGCCTCTTCAACTTCCCCGAGGGCAGAACGTCGCAAGTCCTTGATGCAATGGACGAAAGAGGCGTCATCGACCGCCAGCTGGGCCTTGTTGAAGCATGGGACAAGCGCCAGCCGAAGCGCGAACGCGAGGACGATGGGGCCGCTGAACGCCAGCGCAACAAGCGCGCGCGTGACAAGGCTCTGGCTGGTGTCACGCCACCTGTCACGCCAAGTCACGCCACGTCACGCCAAGTCACGCCTAGAGTAGAGGAGAGTAGAGAAGAAGAGAAGAACCCCCCCACCCCCCCCGAGGGGGGCTCCGTGGGGGGTGTGTCAGCTTCGCCGACCAAAGCCGGGGAAATCTGCCGCGCCATCCGTGCCAAGGGCGTGCAGGGCGTCAACCCGTCGAACCCCGAACTGCTGGCGCTGGTCGACAAGGGCGTGCCGCTCGAAACCTTCGAGGCTGCCGCCGAAACCTGCGTCAAGGCCACCCCGCCGAAGGGCATGGCCTACCTGCTGGGCATCGTGAAGCGCCAGCTGGGCGAGGCCGCTGCCATCGCCTCCGGTGTCGGCATGCCTGCGAAGCCGTGGGACGAATCGCGCTCGAGCATCGAGGCCAAGGGCGTGGAGTTGGGCCTTGGCCTGTGGAACGCCAACGACCTGAGCGCCACCCGCGAGACGTTCGCGACGTACACGGCGCGCGTGCGGCGGGCGGTCGAGGCAATGCAACCGGCATGACCTACCCCATGTCGACCATCGCCCACGCGCTCCTGCGCTCGCAGCGCATCACCCACATCGCCGCCGTGACCGAGCGCCGGATGCTGACCACGCCCGCGCTCGACCTGATCGTGTACCGCGACCAGGTGGCGGCAATGCACGCCGAGTCGCGCCGCAATGCCGAGCTCTTCGCCATCGGTGCCGAACTTCACCCAGCGGCCAACGACTAGCCGCCGCTTCCCTCGCAAGCATGACCACCACCCTGATCCCGCGCCCCGCTGCGCTGCTGAAACTGCTGGCCCATGGGGCACTGACGCACGACGACTGCCTGCGCATCACCGGCTGGCCTGACGACGAATTGAAGACGATCGTGAAGGAGCTCCGCGCCCGCGGTCGCCTCGGCTACCTCATGCAGCCGTCGCCGTCGCGCCGCATGTACCGCCTGGGCCAGCATTCCTCGAGCAAGTCCCGCCGCGAGAAGGCTCGGCGCCTGGCACGCGCGAAGGCGAGGGCCGCAGCATGAAGCGTCGCCGCCACGCTGGCCCGAGCCTGATCGAGCGCGCGTTGATCGAAAAGAAATGGCATGCCACCACCGTGCGCGCGCAGATCCACGCCGTACTCAGCGACAACTCAGACGAGTTCGTGAACGCGGCCGGCCGCATGCTGTTCGTGGTGCTGGGTGCGTTGATTGCCGAAGAGGTCGACCCGGAAATGCCCGAGGTCCGCATCGTGCGCGGCGCCTGCAATGCGCTGTACGAGCAGGCCGGCGAGCCGACCATCACGCCGGAGCGCCGTGCGTCCATCCGTTCCGGGCTCGAGGCATGCGATCGGCTGATCGGCGCCCTCGAGCGCCGGAGCCTGGCTGCCAGCGCCTGCGAGCTCGAGCTCAAGCTGCGCGCCGGGCACCTGTACTGGAACGACTTCGAGCAGTCCATCGAAGGGCTGACCGCATGAGCCGCACCGACCAGATCCTGGCGCACTTGCCCGCGGGCGTGAAGTTGACCAGCAGCGAGCTCGGCAAGCTGATCGGCCTTTCCCCCAGCATCGCCCGCCAGTGGGTTCTCGTGCAGTCCCGCAAGGGCTACATCGAGCAGGCCATCGGCAACGATTGGCCTCCGAAGTACCAGGCCACCGGCCGGGTGCCGAGTGCGCCGAAGGTCACGCCCAACGAAGGCATCACGCAACGCGCCTTGCGGGTCAGCCCCGTGTCGGTGTGGGCGTTGGGTGGACGCGCAGCGTGATCCAGAACCCGGTCGACGCCAACGGCGACCTGATGCTGTTCCCCGGCGCACCCGCGCCGGATCCGGTTGCGCACCGCGCCGGGATGCTCCAGCACCTGATCGCCTGCGCGCGCCAGGACTCCAGCTATGCGCGCTGGCGCGCGGCCGAGCTCGAGCGCGACAACCCCGACTGGTTCGCCGGCTTCCTCACCGAGCTCGACACCGCGATGGCAGTGCACAAGATCCCGCGCCGCGCGCCGTTCATTGACATCCCCAGCCGCTTGCCCGTCCTGGCCAAGGGGCGCCGGGGGCTCCCCAAACGCAAGTTCTTCCACGACACCCTATGAGCGAACTCCACATTTCCGTACCGCTGCGCACCGGCGCCGGCCAGAACGATCGCGAGCACCACCGGGCCCGTGCGCGCCGCGTGAAGGCCGAGCGCGAGGCTGTCGCATGGATGCTGGCCACCCACAAGCCGCCAGTTGGCCAGGTGCGCGTCACGCTGGTGCGCGTGTCGCCTGGCCGGCCGCTGGACGCGCACGACAACCTGCGCGGCAGCCTGAAAGCGCCGGTCGACCAGATCGCCGCATGGCTCGGCCGCGATGACGCCGACCCGTCGATCGACTGGTGCTACGGCCAGCGGCCAGGCAAGCGCGGCAAGCGCGGCAATCAGGGGGAGTGGGCAATCGAGATTCACGTGGTGCCGGTATGAAACTGATCTGGCAGTCCCCCAGCATGTTCTATTGGGCCGGGCTCTACCTCAAGGTCGGCAACAAGCGCTATCGCATCGTCAAGGCGGGCCCGCGTTGACCACGGACGCCGCCCTGATCGACCCGAACAACGCGGTCGACTTCCTGATCGCCGTGGCCGGCAAGTTCGCCGCAGCCAAGTCGGAGCGCGTGTACCTCGAGGAATTCCGCAAGACCAAGAAGGCCCTGCTGATGAACCTGAGCCCCGAACGGTCAGCCGTCGCCCGCGAGCAGTACGCCTACAGCCACCCTGAGTACCAGCAGCTGCTCGAGGGCCTGCGCGCCGCGGTGGAGGCAGAGGAAACCTTGAAGTTCAAGATCATCGCCGCCCAGCTGCGCGTCGAAGTCTGGCGCAGCCAGAACGCCAACAACCGCGGCCAAGACCGCGTGATGCGATGAAGCGCGGCGCCCCCATGAAGCGCACGCCGTTCGTGCGCAACCAGCCGACGGCCGCGGTCAGGCCGGCGCGCATCAAGCCCGTGGCCACGCCGCTGACGCGCCCGGTGCGCTACGCAGATCCGGCGAACGACCCCGGCGCCAGGCTGGCCAAGCCCGAGGCGCATCGAAATCCCTTCCTGCTGTCCATGGCGCGCGGCCAGCGCTGCCTGCTCCAGGTCGCCGGTGTGTGCAACGACGACCCCAGCACCACCGTGGCATGCCACAGCAACTGGAGCGAGCACGGCAAGGCCGGCGCCCGCAAGGCTGACGACCAGTACCACGTCTACGGGTGCAGCGCATGCCATCGTTGGCTGGATCAGGGGCCCGCGCCGGCCGGAGAGAAGCGCGAGCGCTTCATGGCAGCCCACAGCTGGATCGTGCTGATCTGGCGCGACATCGTGGCTGGCATGGTCCCCGCCACCCCCAAGGAGCGCGCTGCGGCGCGGTGGGCCCTCGACCGAACCAGGGTTCAATCGTCGTTGGGATGAAACCCCGTTGTCACGCCGGGTGCTCGCATGCGCTCGAGCGCGGCATATCCCGTCTCGTGATCCACGATGCACCACCAGGTCTGCAGGCACTCGATCGCCGAACTCTTCGCCCCTTTGAACAGCAGCTCTTTGCCCTCGACCATGATCCCGCCTTCCTTGATCTGCACCACGCGCGCCCAGTGCAAATCGTGTGTCAGGCTGTGCTCAAGCCTACGCGGGTCGAGCAGCTTGGCAACCATCGCCCGAGGGCCGAAACGGTGGCGTGCTTCGGGCTCGACGCGCCGAAAGTCGAGAAAACCTTTGAAAGCGTTGCCCTCAAGGATTTGGGTGCGGCTCAGCCAGCAGCCGCGAAAGCGCAAAAGATAGACGACGCAGAACACTGGATAAGCATACAGTGTTGCAAGGCAACGCCAAAGCTGGCGCGAACAGGTTGCGGGCCGCGATGGATCAAGCCGCCCATGCCTTCGACGACTGACGTGGCGATCCCACATCCGGGTTAGGTAGACGTACCCGGCGGCCCAGTGGAAGGTAGACTGGTTTGACTATGAGCGCGCGATTTAGATTGACGTTGAAGGGCGATGAGGCTGATGACAGCCTGCGGCTCAGCGACCTCATCGACCAGCTCAATGCGGTGAAAAACACGCTCAATCAGATCGACATGGCGGTGTCTGGTCGAAAGGCGCCTGGCCTGTACTACCGCATCACGGCCCTTTCAATGAACAGCCCGGCCACCATTGAAGTCGAGGCGGTCGCGTCTAAGAAGAGCCTACCCAACTACGGACGGAAGGTCGTCTCGAAATTTCAACGGGACTTGAAGTCAGTTATTCGAGGAAAGCGTCCAAAGGATGCTGGGCTAGACCTGATGGACTCCTATAAAGGACTAGCGCATCCGCAGCGCGGTCATGTAGCCGGCATGTCGATTCAATTCGAGAAAGAGAATATTGAGGTTCCGCGCAACCTTGATATGAAGGTTGATGAGATTCTTGGCCCAGACCAGACGGAATTAGGGTCGATCGTTGGCAGTCTGGAGGTTATCAATATTCACAATCAACGCAATGAGTTCAAAGTTTTTCCAATTGTTGGACCTGCGAGTATTAAATGTAGATTTCCTTCTGCGAAACTTGGAAGCGCACTTGCAGGGATAAATCACTTTGTGCGAATTACGGGTACCTTGCACTACAAAAGAGCAGAAAAATTTCCACATTTCGTCCAGGTGGAATCCATTGAAGTTCTGCCAGAGCAATCTGATGTGCCTAAGTTGTCTAGCCTGCGGGGCATAGCAAAGGGCGCCTACGACGGGCTCTCGTCAACTGATTACATTTCCAAGGTGCGGAATGGCGAGTGGTAGGCTAAGGATCTACTGGGACACTGCGCCTCTGATTGCTTGGATTACAGATGAGCGACGGGCGGACCCCGCTGAAATGGACGGTCTGGCTGAAGTTATCGATTTGGTCGATCGGGGGAAGGTGATCCTGATGACATCTGTCTTATGGCGAGCAGAAGTCTTCGATGCAAGCCTCACCGCGGCGCAGAGGCGGCGCGTGGAAGAGGCATTTGAAAGTCGGAGCATTGTGGAGTTGGCAATTGATAGCCGGATCATGTCGCTAACGAGCGAAATCCGTAGTTATCACAAGGCTTCTAAAGCGAAAGACCACCTCAAGAATATTCGAGTGCCTGATGCCATTCATCTCGCCTCGGCAATTCACTATGACGCCGAGGAATTCCACACTTTCGACGGCGCCAAAGTTGGCGGCGCAAAAGGAGGATTGCTTTCGCTCAACGGAAACGTCGCGGGGCATAGATTGAAGATATGTACGCCGAAAGCGAAGCAACTCACGCTCGATCTTGCGAAGGCTGAAGAGGACGCGGAGTAAGGCTAGGGCAATTGCCCGGGCCCCGATCATGCGCTCTTGCGTTTGAATCTCTCCGCAGGCGTCGCCCCACTGCGCTTGACCTTCACCCAATCAGGGGAGCGCACGCCAGGCCGGTACACGCTGTCGAGCCGCTTGGCCACCATGCCCTCGAGCTCCAGCTGGTGCACGGGCCCCTTGAACAGCCAGCGGCCTTCACCCTCACCCTCGAAGCCAGTCACGACCAGGATGCCCGGCGCCCCCTTCGAGAAGAGCGCGATGAGCGCCGGCTTGCGCTCGGATAGGGGCAGCTGGGTGATGTCCCTGCCCTTGTTCACGAGCAGATCGAACACGCAATAGACCACGGCCGGCGCACCGGGGTACCACCGGCGCCTAAGCGCCCGCTGGTGCAGCAGGTCGAAGTCACTGCGCCCCACGTCATCGAGCGCGCATATCTCCCCGTCCAGCACGTATCGACCGGCCGGCAGCGTCTTGCGCAGGCTGTCGACAATCTCGGGGAACCACCGCGAAGAATCGGCGCCGCCCTTGGTGCGCAAGGTGACGACACCGCCATCAATCTCGGCCACGAGCCGGTAGCCGTCGAACTTGATTTCGTACAGCCACCCCAGCTGGTCAAGGTCGAAGGGCCGTTCATCGAGCAGCATGGGTGGGTAGTCGCCGTGAGCCATCGCACGATGATGCCAGTCCCGCGGAAAAGATCGGCAACATCCCGATGGAACTGGTAGTGCATGTCGTAGACGAAAAAGGCCCCGGAATCTCTTCCGGAGCCTTTAGCGCATGGCGCGTCTTACGACGGGTGCCGACGCCAGTGCTGGATCACCGATTCTTCGTTGCCGAAGCGGACGCGGTGATACGACCGGACATGGACCGTCTTGATTTCAGAGGAACTCATGGAGTTCTCCTTTCGCAAGGGTTAACGGCGCGTTCCCTTGCCCCCTCCGATCAAGACCGCATAATGCGGCTTGTGTGTAGCAACACGGGTTGGGCTAGGGCGGTTTCACCGCTCCACCGACCAGAGAAAGCCCGCTTCGGTTCTGCCAGGAACCTGGCGGGTTTTTTCATTGGCGGCGCCATGATACGCAATGCGAAAGCAGCGATTTCCGGGGATGGGTACAACTATTGCGCACCGGCAAAATTGTTGTTTGAGGTCGCGGTGAAGACGTGGTATCGCACCGCAGCGTTTTTCGTCGTGGATCGACCCCCCTTGCGCCACCAGCTGGGGCACCAGCACACTCCGCGCCGGTGCTTGTAGTTCAACGGCCAGAACCCTGGGTTGTGATTCCAGTAGCGGCGGGTTCGATTCCCCCCGAGCACCCCAAATCAATGCGTGGTAGCTCAGTTCGGTAGAGCAGCGGGTTCATACCCCGAAGGCCGCTGGTTCAAATCCAGCCCTCGCAACCAGTCACGCGACCCCCATTGCGACACACACCATCAGGCTGCAACACTTGCCGCCGCGCGATGCCCGCGATAGCCCGACTTGGACGGGTCTGGTCAGGGCCAAATGACCGGGAACCTTTCACCCGCACGGAGCGGGGTCCACAGATCCGTATGGCGCGGAATACTGATTCCGCCGACCCTGTGCCAGAGCAGGCCGCGGCGCCCCTTTGGGGGCGCTTGTCGTTGGGGGCTCAGTAGTCGAAGAATTGAGCCCTGATGTGCGCACCTGCATTCCCGCCCGCATTGCCGTAGGCGTCCCCGATCGTGGCGCATGCGTCGACAACGGACATGGTGTACGTCCACAAGGCATCAGACAGATCCGTTTCGCCGGGCGGAAGCAACTCAAGCTTGATAGCCAGTGCAGTAAAAAACTTCGCTGGATCGCGAATGCCGACGGCATCTGAGTCTTCGTCTTCGATCATGGGCGTCTCCAGCACTCGGGTGTGACTCCGCGAGTCTGACCTTTTTGCTAGGGGCTGCCTGTCAGTCAATCGCTAGGCGCAAGCTTCGACCCCCCTTGAATCCGCCACACCCCTCGCGTTGAATCGGCAGCTTCATCAGTTGTCTCCGTGAGCCTCCCGAAAGCGAGCTCACTTTCACCCACCGGCTAATCCCCGGTGGGCTTTCTTTGCCAGCCAAGAAACCGTCGCCCGCCCAAAACGCCACCAAGCCCACGAAGGCCAAGGCGAAGCCGTCCCCAAAGGCAACAGCAAAGGCATCGGCGAAGCCTTCTCGCAAGCCTTCACCGAAGACTTCCCCCAAGCCACCAGCCACGAAGTGGCGCGTGGCTTCCCCACCGGCACAAGCAGCCTCTGTAGAACCGGAGCAGACCCCCGACGTACAGCGTCAACCAGGGCGGGCTCTCATGGTCATTCCGCAGCCCGAGCCGCTTACCCCGTGGGAAGAGTTCAAGGCAGCCCTGCCGCAGAGCTTCGACGACTTCATTGCCTTCATCGCCCAAGGTGGGCATATGGCCGGTTTCGCCGGCGAAAGGGGGATCAACTACACCACCCTCCTGAAGTTCATCCACGCCGATCCGTCCCGAAGTGAGATGTACGCGCACGCACGCGAGGACCGTGCTGACGTTTTGGCCGACGAGATTGTGGCCATCAGCGACGAAGCCGAGCTCACCGGGAAGTACAAGGGCGAAGAGTTCGTCATCGGGCTGGACGCGGCAACTGTGAGCCGCAACAAGCTGCGCGTGGACAGCCGCAAATGGGTTGCCTCGAAGCTGCGGCCGCGCGTGTATGGCGAGAAGTTGCAGGTCGACGGCACGGTGAATCACCGC
The DNA here is from genome assembly GCF_018449755.1 of Variovorax sp. dw_954. NCBI lineage: Bacteria > Pseudomonadati > Pseudomonadota > Betaproteobacteria > Burkholderiales > Comamonadaceae > Variovorax > Variovorax sp. dw_954. Next base: position 129,995 of record NZ_JAAVVD010000011.1, read on the forward strand.
GGCATGTCCGACGAGAAGCTGCTGGAGCGCCTTGCATCGTTCGGCATCCTGGCCAGCCTTACGCCGCAATTGGGGGAGGCGAGCGACGATGCTTGACTTGGCGCCACCGCCGACGCCGCGCGTGCCCGTGCTCGAGCTCGGGCTGCTGACGCACGACCAGAAGCTGGAACTGTCGGGGCTGATCGACGAGCTCGAGCGCCGGCGCAAGACCAGGCTGATTGAGTCCATGTTCCCCGACAAGGGGCCGCTGCGCCGCGAGCTCTACCCGCGGCACCTTGAGTTCTTCCTGTCGGGCGCCATCAACGACGAGCGAGTGTTCATGGCCGGCAACCGGGTCGGCAAGACCGTCGCGGCCGGTACCGAGCTCACGTACCACCTGACCGGGCGCTACCCGCACTGGTGGCAGGGCAGGCGCTTCAAGCGGGCCATCCGCGCCCTGGCCAGCGGCGACACGCACGACACCACGCGGGACATCATTCAGGACAAGCTGCTGGGCGGCACCACCGACGAGAGCCTGTACGGCACCGGGTTGATTCCTGGCGATGCGATCGTGGGCTGGACCAAGCGCATGGGCGTGCCTGGCGCCGTCGAGAAGATCACCGTGCGGCACGTCAGCGGCGAGGACAGCGAGCTATGGCTGCGCAGCTACGTGCAGGGCCGCAAAATCTTCCAGGGCTTCGAGCTCGATGTCTTCTGGCCTGACGAAGAGTGCCCCGAGGACGTGTACGAAGAGGGCCAGGTGCGCCTGCTGACCACGGGCGGCATCAGCATGCTGACCTTCACGCCGCTCAACGGCCTGACGGCGCTGGTGCAGTCCCTGACCAGCAACGACCCCGACAAGCCCGCCCTGAGCCGCGATGTCATCCAGTGCGGCTGGGATGACGTGCCCCACCTGTCCGAGATTGCCAAGGCGAAGCTGCTGTCGAAGCTGATGCCGCACCAGCGCGATGCCCGCACGAAGGGCATTCCCGCGCTGGGCTCGGGCGCCATCTACCCGGTACCCGAGACGGACATCGTTATCCCCGACTTCGCGCTGCCCGACCACTGGCCACGCGCCTACGGGTTCGACGTGGGCTGGAACCGCACGGCTGCCATTTGGGCCGCGCTGGACCGCGAGACGGACACGGCCTACCTCTACAGCGAGCACTACCGCGGCCAGGCCGAGCCGAGCGTGCACACCGCGGCGATCAAGGCTCGAGGCGAGTGGATCCCCGGCGCGATCGACCCGGCCAGCCACGGGCGCCAGCAGGCCGACGGCGAGCAGCTGTTCCAGAGCTACCTCGACCTCGGGCTGGACATCACCAACGCTGACAACGGCGTGGAGTCGGGCATCTACGACACGTGGGAGCGCATGTCGACCGGCCGGCTCAAGGTCTTCAAGTCCTGCCGCAACTGGATCGACGAGTACCGCATCTACCGGCGCGACGACAAGGGAAAGATCGTCAAGCAGAGCGACCACTTGATGGACGCCACCCGCTATCTCGTGAAGACCGGCTTGCAGCTGGCCCGCGTCAAACCCCGCGTGCGCGACGGCGTGCGCCAAGGCTCATGGAGAACCGTGTGAGCCACACCCCAACCACCACCAAGGAGCCCGCATGACGGCATCACTTCTCGGCCCACGCGGCACGCCCTACGTTGAGCTCGGCGGCGAGCGCGCATGGAAGCAGTACACCAAGGGCGACATCGTGTGCTCGCTCCAGTGGATCGACCTCCAGGCGCAAGACCCCGAGTTCCCGGAGGACGGGCCGATCCCGTGCATGGTGATCTTCCATGCCTTCCGCCGCATGGAGACGGGCGCGCACGTCATCCCCCAGCGCTTCGCCTACCTGTACGGCGCACGCGAGGGCAAGCCCACCCCGTACTTCTTCTCGGCCGTGGTCAACGCCTGCGAAACCGTGGGTTTCGACCGCAACGACCGCGCCGCGCAGCACCGGATGATGGATCTGGTCGTGGAAGCGATGCCCGAGCTCATCCTGATGCCCACCCAGCAGCCCAGCGCGCTCGAAATCAAGTCGCACCGCCTCGGCATCGAGGCCACGGTGCGCAACGGCGGCAAGACCATCCACAGCGAGGTGATCTGATGTTCGACGAGCTCGCCAGCACCACCATTGCACCGCCCGCCGAGGGCGAGAAGGTGCAGAACCCGGTCGCCAAGGTCTTCGAGGGCCCGGCCGACCCCAACGACGCCAGCAACGACCCCAAGGCGAAGCACCGGCACCACGTCCTGATGGATCTGCTCGAGTACGAGGCAGAGCGCCAGAGCGAAGAGCGCCAGCAAATGCAGATCGACGAGGACTACTACGACCATCTGCAATGGCGCCCCGAGGATGCGCGCGAGCTCATGCAGCGCGGCCAGGCGCCGCTGGTGTTCAACGAGGCCCGCCAGACCATCGACTGGATCAGCGGCACCGAGAAGCGCATGCGCAAGGACTACAAGATCCTGCCGCGCGAGCCAAACGACGAGCAGGGCGCCGAGCTCAAGGGCAAGCTGGTCAAGTACACCGACGACGTGAACCTCACGCAGTGGCACCACTCGAAGGCGTTCAAGCAGGCAGCCACCGCGGGCCTGTCGTGGATCGAAGAGGGCGTGAACCCCGACCCCGAGCAGGAAATCATCTACAGCGGCATGGAGGACTGGCGCAACGTCTACCGCGACAGCCACAGCCGCAACATCGACATGAACGTCGATGCCCGCTACCTGTTCCGCCGCCGCGTGATCGACCTCGACTACGGCATCGCGCTGCTACCCCGCCACGAGGCGCACTTGCGCAACACCGCGGGCCGCATGGGCGACGACGCCGAGACGGATGACATCTGGTACCTCGGCCAGCGCCTCACCGGCGCCAGCGACACCGAATGGTCGACCGCCAACCTGGCCGGCTTCGGTGAGCGCACCGCGTACATGGCGCGCAACGGCTACTTCGACTACAGCCGCCGCCGCTCCGTCGAACTGCTCGAGTGCTGGTACAAGGTGCCCGAGCGCGTGAAGGTGTTCGCCGGCAACGGGTTGCAGGGCAAGGTCGTGAACCCGCAGGATCCGCGGCACGCCGAGGCCATCGCCCAGCGCGCGCCGACCTATGAAGCCGTGAAGATGCGCATGCGGCTCATGATCGCGACGAAGTGGGCGCCGCTGGTCGACATGGCCAGCCCGTTCGCGCACAACCGCTTCCTGCTGACCCCGATCTACGCCTACCGCCGCGCCCGCGACGGCGTGGCCTACGGCCCGATGCGCGGCATGCGCGACATCCAGGACGACCTCAACAAGCGCCGCTCCAAGGCCCTGTTCGCGCTGAGCTCGAATCGCATCGTGATGGAAGACGGCGCGGTCGAAGACATCGAGGATCTGCGCATCGAGGCCGCGCGCCCCGACGCCGTGATCGTGAAGCGCCCGCAGCGCGAGCTCCGCTTCGAGAAGCCCATCGGCGACTACCAAGGCAACCTCGAGCTCGCCGCGCAGGACAGCCAGCTGATGCGCAACGTCGGCGGCGTGACGAACGAGAACCTTGGCCAGGACACCAACGCGCAGTCGGGCAAGGCGATCGGCCTCAAGCAGGATCAGGGCAGCCTCACCACCGGCGAACTGTTCGACAACTACCTGCTGGCCAAGCGCCAGGCCGGGCGCCTGCGCCTGTCGCACATCGAGCAGTTCTGGACCGAGCAGAAGGCCATCCGCATCGTGGGCGACCGCAAGCCGATCGAGTGGATCGAGGTCAACAAGATGGACCCCGCCACGGGCCAGATCCTGAACGACGTGACCGCCCGCGAGGCCGACTACCACGTCGACACGCAGGACTACCGCGCATCGCTGGCGCAGGCCGCGCTCGAGCAGATGTTCGACCTGCTGGGCAAGATCGCCGCGTTCGCGCCGCAGGTCGTGCTCAACGTGCTGGACCTTGTGGTGGAGAGCGCCGACCTCAAGGACAAAGAGGAATGGGTGGCGCGGATCCGCAAGCTCAACGGCCAGCGCGACCCGAGCAAGCCGCCGACGCCCGAGGAACAGAAGATCGAGCAGGCGACCATCGACAAGCAGATGGAGGCCGAGCAGATCGCTACGGACACCGCCAAGGCGCAGCTGGCCGAGCTCCAAGCCAAGGTCGACGTGCTCAAGTCGCAGATGAGCAAGCTGGACGTAGACGCCGTTCTCGGGCGCGTCGAAGCTATGTACTCCGCGCTCCAGGCCGCTCAGATCGTGGCCACGACGCCGGGTGTCACGCCCGCGGCCGACGAAATCAGCAAGTCGGCAGGGGCGCAGGACATGCACCCCGGCGCCATCCCGCAGCCGCCAACGCTCGCCCAGCAAGTGCTCGACGCCACCGGCAACACCGACCCCATGAACTCGGCAACGGGCAACCCAGCGCAGCCCCTCGAGGCCGGCCCGATGGACGCGGCACCGCCGAGCCCGCTGGACGGCGTGCAGGGCGGCATCGAGACGCCCACCGGCGCCGACAACCTTCCCCCACCAGCTGCTGACGCAGCGATTCCCCCGCAGTGAGCTACGAAAGGCAAGAAGCCATGAGTACCCCCGAAAACAAGGTCATCGTCCCCACCATCGGCCGCAAGGTCTGGTTGTGGATCGACTTGGACGGCCCGCGCCGCTTTGCCATGGAGAACGCGCGGGTCGAAGATCCGGCGCAGGCGCTCGACGCAACCGTGGTCTACGTGCTGCCCGTGAAAGGCGAGCTCGACTACTACTACGTCCGCTTGGCGTACATCGACCACATGGGCGTGCCGGGTACCACCGTTGTCCCGCTGCGCCAGGCCGGTCAAGAGCGCCCGAACGCCCGCGAGTGGGCCGAATGGATGCCCTATCAGGTTGGCCAGGCTGCCAAGGTCTACGACTCGCAGGACTTCCCAGCGCCGAGCCGCGAGGACTTGAAGCCGGGCCCGATCGTGCTGGTGCAGAAGGAGTCGCCGCCGTTCAAGGACACGTGCTCCTTCGGCTGGGCCGTCGAACTGTTGAAGGCGGGCAATAAGGTCGCCCGCGCCGGCTGGAACGGCAAAGGGATGTGGCTTTGCTTGGTCGACTGGAGCCAGTACCAGGTCACGGAGGTCGCGCATCTGGTGCACGACACCCCGCGGCCCCTGCCGTGGATCGGGATGCGCACCGCGGACAACGGTTTCGTGCCGTGGCTCGCCTCGCAGACCGACATCCTGGCCGAAGACTGGACGGTGGTGCTGTGAAGCAGGGCCGCATGCTCATGGCCTTGGCAGCCGGTATCTCCATGGCCAGCATCGCCATGGCCGTGCCCGGCCAGCCCTCCGCGGGCTTCACCCGCGGCTCGCACACCACGCGCCGGCGCATCGACCCCGTGCAGCGCCTGCGCCCCACCAAAGACCTCGAGGTAGCGCGCTGGAACGCCGAGGTCGACCGCCGCAAGGCAGAACGCAAGGGCGCGCGCCGCGCCTGACCACCACCCCAACCATTCAAGGAGCCCACCATGGCACTTTCCGAAGACGACCTCCGCGGCCTGAGCGCCGTTGAACGCGAAACCCTCCTGGCTGCCGAGGCCGACGACACCGACGGCGACATCGCGCAGGAACTGAGCGGCGTGCGCACCACGCCAGTCGCCGGTACCGAGACGAACGACGACGAAGCCGTGACCACGGCCGAGGAAGACGCTGCCGCAGCTGCTGCCGCGACCGCCGCCGCCGCCAAGACCACGCCGGCCGCGGGCGAGGGCGAAGCCGCCGCCACGACCGAAGAGGAAGAGGCCGACACGCGCGTGCGCAACGCACCCGCTGACATCGCCGACCAGCGCAAGACCCTGAACGCGCAAGAGGACGAGTCGATGCAGAAGCTGCTCGACGGCGAAATCACGCAGGAAGAGCACGCCAAGGTCAAGAACGAGGTCCGCGAGAAGCTGGACGCGCTGCTGGTGGCCGAGGCCAGCGACAAGGCCGTGCAGAACCTCGAGCACGCCGCGATGATGAAGCTCTACAACACGGACTTGAAGAGCACCGTTGCACTCGGCAAGGCCGCGGGCATCGACTATCTGGACGGCGACACGAAGAAGCAGTTCGACCGCGCCGTGGTCATGTTCTCCAACGAGTTCGCCGAGCAGGGCATCTACGACAAGCCCGGCAATCTGGTGAACAGCCGCGCCGCGCTGGCCGAGGCCCATGCGTACATGATGCGCCGCGCCGGCAAGGCTGCACCAGCCCCGACGGCGGCGCAGGCCACCGCAGCGGCCGCAGCTGTCCGCCCTGCACCCGATCGCTCGAAGCTGGGCATCACCCTGGCTGCCGTGCCCGCCGCATCCGACCCGCGCATCTCGTCCAAGTTCGCGCACCTCGAGGGCATCACCAACCCGGCGCAACTCGAGCGCGAACTGGCCAAGCTGTCGCCGGCCGAACAAGAGGAATACCTGGGCGCATGACCACCAAGCTGTCGACCTTGATCCGCAACCTCCGCATCGGTGAGCGCTTGTCGTTCGACAACGGGCGCATCGTGCTCGGGTTGGACGGCAACTCGCCGAAGACCGCCCGGCTACGGCTCACGCTGCATGAGGATGTAGTAGTCGACAAACCGCGCGAGGCTGCCAATGACGCTACGGGCGTGAGCCGGAGAATCAATCACAAATGAGCGACCTTGAGGGTTTTACCGCGCGATGCGCCCCCCTTTCACTGTTCTCGGGTGTCGAGGACCTCGGTGCTATAAATTGTGCATGCATGAACAATCCGACAGCGCCGGTGACATTCTTGATCTGAATGACTTGCGGATATTTGCAAGAGTCGCTTCGCTAAGAAATTTTTCCGATGCAGCGGCGACCCTTGGGCTCCACAAAGCCACTGTGAGTCGCAATCTCGCAAGGCTCGAGCGTTATCTTGGCGCTCAACTGATCGACCGGAGCACACGTCAGATTGGGCTGACCCCAGTCGGTCGCGAACTGAACAACAAATGCACAGAGCTGCTCTCGATGGTGAGCGCCGCCACAAGCGGAGCAGAGGGCGCGGGCGCGGTCGAAAAGCGGGAGACGGTTACAGTCAACATTGATGAGCGTCTGGGCGCGGGACTGATAAATAGAGCGCTTCCGAACTTTTTGCTTGAGCAGAGTGCCGTGGATCTTGTGTTGGTACGCTGTAAAGCAAGTTTTATACCTGCATCCGGTGATTTGACAATTGTTGTGGGCTATCCGAGGCCGCTGTCTGTTCCCCTTATCCCAGCAGGCATCCTACCTCGATGCATTTGCGCAGCCCCTTCTTACTTAGCTCGTGGAACCGCTCCGCGAACCTTGGACGAAATGGGTTTGCACGATCTGGTAACCATAGACGGTGACCCAGGCCCCGCAAGTTGGATGTCAGGGGGGCGGCGATTTGACGTAGACCCGTTGGCAGACAAGCCAAGAGTCGTATGTGGGGACCTCGATTCGGCCCGCGAACTTGTGATGGCAGGGGTGGGGATCGGGTGCTTGCCGTGGACTTCCGTCTTGGCGGATGTGCAGGGTGGTCGTCTCGTCCAGTTGCTTGATCACGAGGTCGTCGATCCGATTGACCTGAATGTCGCTTTCTCAGCTCAAGGCAGTCCAAAGCTCTCCGCAATGGCCCTCGTGGAGTCGGTGAAAGCAATGCTCGCCGAGGCGTGCGCGAACTTGGTTGGTGTGAATCATGTGCCGGCGTTGCCGGCTAGTGCGGAACCGGTTGAGCGGGGCGCAGCCGAGAAAGCACCGCCTGTTCGCACGCCCGAAACTTGAGAGGCGCCAGCTGTTGTTGATGCACAACGAATCCTCCTGCCGGTGCCCGATTTAGGCCGAATTCTTTTGCCCTGATGCGGCGCGTCTGGTGCAATAGCGACAACTTCCCAAAAGGAGGTTGGCCCGGGGTCCGGTGGGAGCACAGAAAAGTGCCCAGTCACGGTGAGCCCTCCGCACCGGAGCCCTATGTTTAACCTTGGAGAAACTTGCAATGAAAAAATCCCTAGTTGCTCTGGCTGCCCTGGCTGTTGCTGGCGTTGCCTCGGCTCAGTCGTCTGTCACGTTGTTCGGCGTGGTTGACGCCGCTGTCAGCTACTACCAAACCAACAGCAAATTCGTCGGGTTCGCTGGCACGCCAGTGCTCAACGCGATTGGCACTGGTGACCTGAAGCAAAGCCAATGGCAAATGTCCAACTCGGGTTACAACTCGAGCCGCCTCGGCTTCCGTGGCACGGAAGACCTCGGCGGTGGCTTGGCTGCAAGCTTCTGGCTCGAATCTTCGATCAGCAATGACGACGGCGTCACCGGCGCATCGCAATTCAGTCGTCGTTCGACCGTGAGCCTGTCGGGTGGTTTCGGTGAACTGCGTCTTGGCCGTGACTACACGCCCACGTTCTGGAACGACACCGTGTTCGATCCGTTCGGCACCAACGGCGTTGGTACCAACCTGATCTTCTCGATGAGCGCTGGTCCGCGTACGCTGGTTGTCCCTCCAGGTGGCGGTGTGGCCATCAACCGTGGCCTGTTCTCGAACGCCAACTACATTCGCGCCAGCAACTCGGTCGGCTACTTCCTGCCGCCGAACCTGGGTGGTTTCTACGGCCAAGCGATGTACGCCTTCAACGAAGCCATCAAGTACGATCCGGGCACCACGACCCCGAACGTGCTGAACAGCCAACGCACTGGCCGTTATGTCGGTGGCCGTTTCGGTTACGCCAACGGCGGCCTGGACATTGCTGCTGCTTACGGCGAAAGCACGACCGGCGACGACTTCTACGCTGGCCAGACCACCACGGTCAAGACGGCCAACCTCGGCGCTTCGTATGACTTCGGCGTTGTCAAGCTGTTCGGTGAACTGTCGCGCACCAAGAACGACATCGACGTTGACAGCTTCGTGCCGGTCTTCGGCACGGGCTCGTTCAAGGGTGACGGCTACCTGCTCGGCGCTACCGTGCCGGTCGGTCCTGGCCTGATCCGCGTGGCCTACTCGGCGGTCAAGCTGAACTACACCTCGACCCCGACCCTGGCTACGATCGGCCTGGGCACGTTCAACAACTCGGACCCGAAGGCTGACAAGTTCGCCATCGGCTACGTGCACAACCTGTCGAAGCGCACTGCCCTGTACGCAACGGCTGCGTTCGTCAAGAACAAGAACGGCCTGAACCTGAACGCCAACAGCGACTTCACCAAGGGCCCTCAGTTCACGAACACGTTCCTGCTGACCCCCAACGGTGGTTACCAAGCTGACAAAGCCTACGGCTACGACTTCGGTATCCGTCACGCTTTCTGATCTGACGCTGGCTTCCGCCAGTTGAAGTTGAAAGACTCAAGAAGCCACTCGATGAAAGTCGAGTGGCTTTTTTCATTGGCGTGTGCGCATCCCGCAGCGGTTCGCTCGTTTATTTGTAACGGCACTTCGGCAGGCTGACGTTTTGAGGGGTGTTGATTTCCGAGAACCCTGTTGTAGGCTCCTCGTATCGGATCTGCAGACGCATTTGAGTCGGGAGCAGTTCCAGCCTCCGGGGATGTCCCGGTTTCATGCGCAAGACGCGCTACCTCGCCGCAGAGTCGGCATAGGAGCGTGTTATGCGTACCCTCATTGGCGTGGGCGATGTCCAAGCCGTAAAGAAGTGGGCGTCCCTGATGGCTGTGGCCATCAACAAGGCGTCCTACTGGTCCAAAAAATTCGTCGGCGAGGGCAAGGACGCGCGCCTGCCCATCCAGCGCATCGACGACCTTGAATCGGGTGCTGGCGACGAAGTGACCGTCGACCTGCTCATGCCGATGAACATGGAACCGTTGATCGGCGACCAAGTTCTTGACGGCAAGGAACAGCAACTCAAGTATTTCACCGACCGCATCCGCATCGACCAGGTGCGCGGTGGTGCTGACCTCGGCTCGCGCATGACCAAGAAGCGCACCCTGCGCAACCTGCGCCAGGATGCCAAGCGCGTGTCGACCGACTGGTGGAAGCGCCTCCAGGACGAGCTCTACTTCATCTACCTCTCGGGCTCGCGCGGCACGGGCGGCGGTTTCGTGTGGAGCGCCGGCAACCCGATCTTCACGGTCAACCCGCTGACCGCACCGGACACGATGCACCAGATGTACGGCGGCACCGCGACCTCGAAGGCCAGCGTGACCTCGGCCGACACGATGAAGCTGCGCGTCATCGACAAGGCGGTGGCCAAGGCTGAAACCATGGGCGGCGACGGTTCGGATGAACTGTCGATGATCCCGGTGTCGGTCGAAGGCGGCGACCACTACATCGCCCTGATGCACACGTTCCAAGCGGACGCGCTGCGCCAGGACGCTGGCACTGGCGGCTGGCTCGACATCCAGAAGGCTGCCGCGGCTGCCGAAGGTGCCCGCAACCCGATCTTCACGGGCGCCATGGGCATGTACAACGATGTCGTGCTGCACAAGCACCGCAACGTCATCCGCTTTGCGGACTACGGCGCTGGCGCCAACCTGCCGGCCGCTCGCGCCCTGTTCCTGGGCTCGCAAGCTGCACTCGTGGCCTACGGTGACAACGAAACGGGCACCCGCTTCAACTGGACCGAGGAAACGAAGGACCACGGCAACTCCGTTGCCATCGGCACCAACGCGATCATGGGCGTGAAGAAGGCCACCTACAAGTCGAAGGACGGCCAGACCGTTCGCGACTTCGGCGTGACGGCCATCGACACCTACGCGATCGACCCCAACCCCTGATGACCTGACGCCCCGGTGAAAGCCGGGGTGTCGTCGCAGGCTGATCGCCCACCCCCCATCACATCAGGAGTCCACCATGGCCCGTTTCCTCTCCGAAGTGCTGACCGGCAAGAAGCCCGGCCCGCAACCCTACGACGGCAGCGTTCTCCAGCTGCCCGTCACCATCGTGCTGCCGACGGCTGCACTGGCCTCCGGCGACCTGCTCGAGCTCGTCGAACTGCCGCCGTATGTCGACCTGCTCGACTACGACATCTTCGCGCCCCAACTGGACAGCAACGGCACGCCGCTGCTGGCCTTCTCGCTGGGCTCGGAAAACGCGGGCCTCACCGACCTGGGCGTGGTCTACGAAGCCGGCTTGATCTTCGGCCGCACCGCCAACGGTTCGGTGTCGCGCGCGGGCTCGGCCAACCAGCTGGCTGCCGACACCACCGTTGCCCGCCGCCTGGCGTTGAAGGTCACGGCCATCGCTGCCACCTGGGCCGGCGCGGGCAAGACCATCACCGCAATGCTGCACCTGCGCGGCTAAACACCGCAGGCCCCGGTAAGTGTGCAAGGGGCTGCAGCGGTGCAGCCCTTTCTTTTTCCCGCCTCCCACCAACCACTCTCAGGACTGCAAGATGCAACTCCACGCCTATCGCCGCACCGAAGCCGCCCCCGTCGAGCTCTTCGCGCGCGACTACCTCTTCAAGCCCAATTCGCTGGGCCATGTCGTTTGCGAGGTCGATGACGAACGCGCCGTCGAGCGCCTGCTGTCGATCAGCGAGGCTTACCGCGAATACATGGGCGACGGCGTACCAGCCGTGGCACCAGCCCCCGCACCGGCGCCAGCAGCCGCGACCGCGCCCGCTGCGCCACCTGGCGGCGGCGACGACGGCGAAGGCGAAGGCGAGGGCGAGGGCGACAAGGTGTTCGACGAAGTGCTGCTCGGCTCGGAAGCCCTGCCGCAAGTCTTCGACGTGCTGGGCGCCACCCTCACGCAGGCCCAAGTCATCGAACTGGCATTCGCTCGCAGCGGTATGAACCGCGAAGAGTGGAACCTGAACGACGAAGACGACCGTGAAGCCCTGATCGAGGGCGAAGTGGTCAAGCAGATCCAGGCTGCCGAGCAAGCCGCGGCTGCCATCGCCGAGTCCGAAGCCGCAGCTGCTGCCGCCGCTGGCGAAGGCGAGGGCGCCGCCGACCCGGCCGCGACCCCGCTGGTCATCACGAACGATGCCGGCGAAACGCTCGACCTCAACACGCTGAGCGAGCCGAAGCTGCGCGAGTTCGCGAAGGCGCAGGGCATCACCCTGCCGGGCGGCAAGTCCACCAAGGTCGCAGTGCTGCGCCAGATGGTGGCCGACGGCCTGGCCAAGGCGGAATAAGCCATGAAGGCATCCCGTCCGATCAATCAGGCTCGGATCCTCCTTGCGGACCTCGGAAAGGTGCGCTGGGCGGATGACGAACTGCTGGGTTGGCTGAACGGGGCCCAGCTACAGATCGTGGCGGTGCGTCCTGACGCGAAGGCCACGAAAGCCACCATCAACTTGGTGGCCGGCGCAGACCAGACCATCCCCGTGACCGGCACGCGCCTGCTCGACGTGAAGCGCAACGTCGGCGGGCGGGCCATCACCCTCATCAGCCGCGACCAGCTGAACGAGTTCGACCCGGACTGGTACGCCGCCGACCAGTCGGACACGATCAAGCACTACACGTTCGACCCGAACGACCCGAAGAGCTTCGAGGTTGTGCCCCCGGCCATCGCCGGCACGCAGGTCAGCATCGTGTACGCGGCCATCCCGACGGACTGCGCCGACCTGAACGCGGACATCGCGCTGGACGACATCTACGAGGGCCCGCTGATCGACTGGATCTGCTACCGCGCGTGGATCAAGGACGGCGAAACCTCGCCCGACCAGCAGCGCGCCGCCAACGCGCTCGCGACCTTCATGCAGGCGCTGACCGGCAAGACCCGATCCGACCAGGCCACCCGGCCCGCACGCAAATGAAGACTTGGAGCGCCTTCCTCCCCGACGTGCGCCCCAAGGCGCCGGGCATCCCCGAGTCGATCGCGGAGCACGCTGTACTGCGCGCCGCGCAAGACTTCTGCGACCAAACCCGCGTGTGGCAGCTGGAGCTCGACCCGGTGACGACGCAGGACGGCGTGCTCGAGTACGACATCGAGCTCGGGACTGGCACCGAGCTCGTGCGCCTCGAGTCGGCAACGCTCAACGGCGAGCCCTACGCGGTGTGGCGCAAGGAGGGTGTGGCGTGCGACTCCTACGTGAACACGCCCGACGGCAAGACCATCGAGTTCTCGCGCCCTGTGGAAGCCGGCGCCGTACTGGTGCTGCGCTGCTCTGTGAAGCCTGGCAACCGGGCCGCGGGCATCGCCGACGCCATCTACGACCGCTACGTGGGCGACATCGCCCTGCTGGCTGTGGCCGAGCTCAAGGACGACGAAGGCAAGCGCCAGGCGTACCAGCGCCGCGTCGACCGCATCAAGACCCAACTGTGGCGCGGCAACGCCGCCATCCGCCCGCGTAGCCGTCCCAGCCTGTTCTAACTCAAGGAGTTCGCCCCATGTCTTTCAACACCACCTTCGCCAACGACCTGCTCAAGCTGATCTTGCAGGCCACGGCCATCGCCAACCTGGCCGACAACGCCGCCACGTCGCCACTGACCAGCGTGTACCTGGCCCTGCACACCGCAGACCCCGGCGCAGCTGGCACGCAGAGCACGAACGAAATCAGCTACACCGGCTATGCCCGCGTGGCTGTCGCGCGCACGTCGGGCGGCTGGAGCATCAGCAACAACGTGGCCAACCCGGTCGCCAACATCGACTTCGGCGAAATGACCGCGGGCACTGGCGGCACGGTCACGCACGTGTCGGTGGGCGTGGCCTCGAGCGGCGCGACCAAGATCCTGCTGCGCGGCACGCTGACCCCCAACATCGTGGTCGCCAACGGCGTGACGCCGCGCGTGAAGACGACCTCGAGCCTCACGCTGGTCACGACCTAACCGGAGGGCTGTGAGTGGCCCTCTGGACGCCCGCGGACCTCGCGAACAGCAAAGCATGGTTTGTCGCTGACAACCCATCGAACACGCTTGTCTCGGGGGAACTATCGGTCATCGCCGACAAGTCGGGCGCGGGCTATCACGCGACGGCCCTGAGCGCGGCGACCCGCGGCGCCTTCTCGACCACCCTCAACAGCCGCAACGTGTGGCACTCGGGCACCGGCAAGACTGGCGCCTTCAACCTCGCATCGGGCGCCAACGCGCTGTCGAACGCTGCCTCGGGGCTGACGATCTTCGCGGTTCACCGCATGAATTCCCCCACGTCGGTGGATGACAACGTGATCGCGCACTGGAGTCGCGGGGGCGCTGTCAACGCGCGCTTCACGTTCTCGCGAGCGAACAACTCCGCGGGCGGCGTGGACTGCGGCACGCGCCGGCTGGACTCCGATGGCTACCAAGGGCTGGGCGACAACACCAACTACGGTACCGCGTGGAAGGTGCTGGGTGGTGTTATCAACTACTCGGCCGGTACCGGCCTCATCAGCGTCGACGGCACCGCCACGAGCTCGGGGTCGCTGTCATGGGCAGGCGGCAGCGGGAACACGAGCGCAACGGATTCCGCTGTCACGGCCATCGGTCACTACGACAGCGGGTCCGATGCAGGCTGGTTCGACCAGGACATCGCCGAACTGGTGATGATCCGCGGCGCGCTGGGGACCACCGATCGCCAGCTGATCGAGGGCTACCTGGCTTGGCAGTGGGCATTGCAAAGCAATCTGCCGGGCGGGCACCCGTACAAGAGCGCCGCGCCGACCACTGGCAGCACCATCTCATCCGCCGACGCAGACATTCAGGGTGATTGGGCCAGTTCCATCGTCAGCCAGAAGCTGCTCGGCGGCTTGGGCGACCTGAGCGGTACCGACACCGACGCCTACGACGGCGCGAAGATCCGCGGCGGCGACTCCGTGCTGCACAACAGCGGCGAGACGGATCTGTTCGTCGGCACGGGCGTGGGCGGCGGCGCGGCCGCGCTGAGCGGCAACGACACGACTCTGTTCACCAGCACCACGTTCGTCGGCGCGGTGTGGGCCGCGTCGAACGACCTGGCCGCACTCTTCGACAGCAACGCCATCGCAACCGGCCAGGCCGACCTCATGGCCGTCGGCGATGCCAGCGTGCTCTTCCTGAGCGCCGCGTTCGCCGGCATGGCGGCAACGATCGACGGCCTCGACGACACGCGCCTCTACTCCGGCGCCACTGTCGGCTCGAGCGCGTCGATCGACGGCGTGGGCGACCTGCTGATCGCACCTAGCACGGTGTTCTCAGCGGTGGCCGTCGCCGTGATGGACGCGATCCTGAACGGCCAGGGCATCGCAGTTTCCATTCCGACGGGCGTGGACCCGGCCGGCCTGCTGCGCGTCATGCGCCGGCCAGAAGCGCCGCGCCTCATGCAGCGCCCACCCAGCGAACGAAAGATGACCCGATGACCATTCTTGCCAAGCAACGCAAGCAGCCCGGCGAGACGCTGGACTACGACATCGCCTACAGCGGCTCGGATCTGCCAAGCGGCGACACCATCGTGAGCGCGAGCGCAACGCGCGTGTGCCTGACCGATCCGACCGACACCGCGCTCGACATCATGAGCGTGACCTTCACGGCGAAGCGCTCGAAGGTGTGGCTGGCCGACGGCACCAGCGGCAAGCGCTACAAGGTCACGGTGGTGGCCACCAGCGCGGCGGGCCGCGTCTTCGAGGACGAGTTCACTATCGACGTGCGCGAGGACTGATCCATGAAGATCACCTTGCAGGGCTTCGCTGGATCCAACCGGGCGATGCACCCGAAGCTGCTGCCCGACACCGTGGGCGTCGACTCCGTGAACCAGAACCCCGGCCGCGGCGACCTGCGGCCGTGGCGTGCGCCGCTGAACGTGGCCACGGTACCGAGCCCGCGCCAGACCATCTACCGCATGGGGCGTGACGCGCCGAGCGATACGGTCTACTGGCTGTCGTGGACGGGCGTGGTGCACGCCATGCGCGGCTTCATCCCCGACGACACCACCGAGCGCACCTTCTACACCGGCGACGGCATCCCGAAGCAGACCGACAACACCATCGCCATCGCCTCGGCGCCGTACCCGACGGCCTGGCGCGCGCTGGGCGTGCCCGTGCCGACCGTGTCGCCGATCCTGACCGCACTCACGGCCGGCTCTGCCAGTGACACCGAGATTCGGTACTACGTTTTTACTTACGTGACCGACAAGGGCGAAGAGTCGGCGCCCAGCCCGGTGTCGTTGCCGTGCAGCGGCAAGACTGACGCCACGTGGACCATCAGCAACCTGGCCGCGCCGCCAGCTGGGCCCTACGGCATCAACCGCATCCGCGTGTACCGCACGCAGACCGGCCAGGCCGGCGACACCGAGTTCTTCTTCCTGCGCGAAATCGTCAGCACGCTGGACACGACCACCGACGACCTGCGCGCGCTGGGCGAAGTGCTTCTGACGGACGGCTGGCTGCCGCCCAACCCCGACATGACCAACCTCACGCCGATGTGGAACGGCATGGCGGCGGGCATCGTGCCGGGCGGCTCCGTCCGCTACTGCGTGCCCTACAAGCCCTATGCGTGGCCCGTGGCCTACGAGTCGCTGCCACCGGACGCGAAAGCCGTGGCCCTCGGGCGCATCGGCCAGTCGCTGCTGGTGCTGACCACCGCGAAGCCCTTCCTTGTGAGCGGCGCATCGTCGGATTCGCTGACCGACGAACCTCTCGAGTTCGGCGAGTCATGCGTGTCGTCGCGCTCCGTGGTCAGCTTCGGCCATGGCGTGGCGTGGGCGTGCCCCGACGGCCTGGCGTACTACGGCGCGGGCGGGCCCAAGATCCTGACCAACGGGATCATGACCCGCGACGACTGGCAGGCGATCAACCCGAGCACCATCGTCGGCGGCGCCTACGAGGGCGCATACATCGGTTTCTACACCGTGGGCGGCGTGAAGAAGGGCTTCTGCATCGACCCGGTGAGCCCGGCCGGGATCTACTGGCTCGAGACTGGCTACGACAGCATGTTCTTCGACGAGCTCCAGGACGCGCTCTATGTGCTGGACGGCGTGAACGTGCGCAAGTGGGACGCGGGCGAATCGCTGATGACCGCCACGTTCCGGTCCAAGGTGTTCCGCGCCTACGCCACCAACTTCGCAGCTGGGCGCGTGATCGCCGACAGCTTCCCCATGACCATCAAGCTCGAGGCGCAGAACCTCGAGGCCGCGGCGGTCACGGCCATCCTCGCCGCACGGCCAGGCCGCTACACCGCGCCCAACGCCACGACGCTGCGCTACACCGCGGCGGTCGCCGATCGCAAGCCCTTCCGGCTGCCGGGCGACTTCACCGCGCTGGATTGGCAGGTCGAAGTCAGCGGCACCGCCAGCGTGCAGCAGGTCGTCATTGCTTCCACCATGAACGAGTTGGGCGAGGCATGAGCAAGTACGACAGCCGCAAGAGCGTGCCCGGCTCGAAGTCGAGCAACTTCCTCGACTCGATGCGCGAAACCGTGCAGACCTACCTCGGGTTGCAGGGCGACCGGCTGGACCGCGGCGTGACGCTGCGAGATCTGGCGTCCGTCGGGTTGATCGACGTGAGCAAGACCTACCTTGCGGGCGGCCGTGGCAACCCCATCGCGGACATCAACACCATCATCGTGTCGCCTGGCGGCGGCGGCACCGTGGTGATTCCGGGCATCACCTACGAGCCCGACCTGACCCCGCCACCGACGCCGACGGGCTTTGTCGCGACCGCGGGTATCAGCTTCATCGTGGTGGAGTGCGACCCGCAGACCTACACCCAAGGTCACGGGCACGCCATCACCAACCTGTACGGCGCCAAGGTCGGACCCGGCGCGCTGCCGACCTTCGCGAACGCCGTGCTGCTGGCCAGCTTCGGGGGCACGGTCTATGCCTACCCGACCGAGCCCAACACCGAATGGCGGCTGTGGATCAAGTGGGAGACGAAGGACGCCGTTGAATCGGTGTCTCCAGCTGGGGGCACAAACGGCCTGTCATCGAAGACGGGGCAGAACGTCGCGAACCTGCTGAACGCGCTGTCGATCGCGGCGCGCGACAACGCATCGCCCTACGCGCGCATCGTGTGGCGCGCGGACCAGTTCTACATGATCGCCAACGACATCGGCGGCACCGACGCGCCGGTGTTCTCCGTGGTGGCTACGCCGATGACCGTGGGCGGCGTGAACGTGCCAGTGGGGACGTACATCCGTGACGGCTTCATCATGAACGGCACGATCACCAACGCGAAGATTGCCAACCTGGCCGTCGACAACGCCAAGATCGCGAGCATGTCGGTCGACAAGCTGCTGGCGGGCAGCATCGCCGTCGGCCAGTACATCCAGAGCAGCAACTACGTCGCCGGCACCGCGGGCTTTCGCCTGAACTACTTGGGCAACGTCGAGCTCAACAACGCGGTGCTCCGCGGCAGCGCCTTCATCGGTGCGGGCTCCGCGGGCGGCATCATCATCGACTCCAACCGCATCCGCAGCGCGAACTACGACGGCGCGGGCAACGGCTTCGCCCTACGCGACGATGGCACGCTGGACCTGCCGGGCGGGAGCGTCAGCGCCAACATGCTGAACATCGGCACCGGCGCCAACCTGCTGCCCAACTCGCAATGGGTCGACACCAGCGGCTACAACAACAGCGTGCCGACGGGCTGGGGCTTCGGCTACAACGAGCCGGCCTTCCAGTTCGTTCGCACGCCCGACAACTTCGTTGACTGGTGCCCCGCGGGAATGCACGGCGTCGATATGTGGGCGCAGACCGGGCCCAGCAACAACGTCATGTATATGTGGGTGCCCTTCCCGGTGTTCCCCGGCCGGCGCTACGAAGTGTCGGTCTACGCTGGCGCCCACCGCTGCAACGTCTACACGGACATCGAATGGCACGACGGGTTCAACAACGTCATCAGCTACAGCGCTGACAACGGCATCGGCAACAACCAGGAGGCCGCTGGCGGGCGCACGTTGAGCAACTTCAAGCGCATCGGGTGCTTCGGCGTGGCGCCGAACAACGCGGCGACCGGCTATTTCCGCATCATCAAGAATGGCACGCAATCGGGCGGCGACAGCCATGCGTTCCTTGTCGCGCCATATGCCGGCGCGGCGCAACCACGGCAAACCACTTTTTCCCCCTACAGCCCCTCGGGCGTTGGCACGCGCATCACCCCGCAGGGCATCACCACGCCGAGCCTGCAAGCGCTCACCGGCGTCATGGGCGACCTGTACGCGGGCAGCGTGCGCGGCGGCAGCTACGGGCCGAGCTACAGCTGGCCGGGCGACGGCGGCGGCGGCTTCTACCTCGGGCCGGCCGGGCTGCTGCTGGGCAATGGCAACACCGGACGCTACTTCCAGGTGGAGGCGGGCGGCAACGTCTACGCGCCAGGCTTCAACTGCGTCAACGGTGTCCTGAGCATCTGGCAGGGCAACGTCATCAACAGCGGGAACATCGTGCAGGGCGCGGTGACGTTCGGGCAGAACGGTGGCGGCAACAACTCGGCGCACGTGTATGTCAACGTGCCAGGGGGCGAGGTCTGGACGATCCTGCTGGTGGGGTCGTGCGGCCCGTCGAATCAAGTGCCGTTCGCAATCACGGGCGACATCAGCAACGCCAAGCGCCACTTCGGCCTGACCAACAGCCCCATCGGTGAAGTCATCCAGGCGGTTGAGTACAACTCCAATTACACGGCCTTCGGACCGGTCCCGGTCTGGCAGTTCAGTGGGGGCTCCACGCTCACGTCCACTTTCCAAGTCGGCGGCGGCAGCTACGACTTCCAGGCTTACTGCAACTACGAGGCATACGGCTTCAACACCACCGTGTCCCTCACCGCGATCATGTTCAAACGATGAACGAGCAAGGCCCCATCAACTACACCGTCATCGGCGACCACGGGGAAGTGCTGCACGGCGGCACTGCCGACCAGCTGCCCAACGTCGCCGGTGTAATCCCGCACGCCCAGCCCTCGACGCCCAGCTGGTGGGACGGCGAGCGGTTTGTGGCCATCGCTCCCCAGCCGACCCCGTTCCACGTCTACGACTGGCCGAGCCACGAGTGGCGCATGGGCGGCAGCGTGGAGCTCCATCGCGAGGCGAAGTGGCTGGAAATCAAGCGGGCCCGCGAGGACTTCATCCTGGCCGGCGTGCTCACCCCGTTCGGGCGCTTCGACGCCGACGACGCGGCCGTGCTCAAGGTCACGGGCGTCTATGCCGCGCTGAACGACCTGCCGGCCGGCTGGACGATCGACTGGACCCTGTTCGACAACACCGCGGTGCGGCTCGACAAGGAGCAGTTCCGCCAGGTGGCAATGGCCGTGCTCACGCACGCGACCACCGCGCACGGGATTGCCCGCGACATCCGCGATCGGATCGAGGGCGCGACCGACATCCAGCAGATCCTCGGACAGCGCTGGCCCACGGCCGCGTGATTTCGACCCCCCTTTAATTCCGACCGCCCGTTGGGCCAAATCCTCGGCATGAATCTCATGTCGTTGGTTTTGGCCAAGCACGTTGGCAGCGTCTTAACGCTGCCTCTCGCTGCGACCATCGCCCGCGAAGTGTCGCCGTCGGGCCCTCTGCTGCGCGATCTCTGGCCGGCCGGAGCCTATGGCGCCTACACGCTGCAATCCGAGCGGCTGGTGAGTGCCTACGACGCGCTGCGCGGGCATCGCATGCGCTACCTGGCCGAGACGAACCCCGGCCAGCGCAACGACCTCACCGATTGGGACAGCCTCATGGAGTCCCAGCGCATCGGCGAGCATGTCATCTTCACGGCGCGCGGCCAAGCCGGCGACATCGTGGCGAGCCTGTGGCTGTGGTTCGGGCTCGACCTCGATACCCAGCGCTGGCAAGTGCTCGACGACATCTTCTACGTGCTGCCCGAGCACCGCGGCGGCATGCTGGCCGTGCGGCTGTGGCAGTACGCCGAGCGCTGCATGTTCGCGATCGGCGCGCGTGACGCGCAGTTCCACTCCCGCCTCGACAACGGCGCGCAGCGCATGGCGCGCTACCTCGGCTACACGGCAACCGCAACCAGGGTCAAGAAGACCTCCGACGGCGACTCGTTCGCTGACGTGCCCACGCGGCACACGAAGGCCATCCCATGATCCTTTCCTTTGAACGCCGGCACAGCGCCGGCATGCGCCTGACCCCCATGGGCGGCGGCGGCGGCGGCAGTTCCGCGGCGCAGAACTTCACCGCGATGCAGCAGATCCAGCTGGGCAAGGAACAGCTGGATTGGGCGAAGCAAATCTACGCCGAAGAGGCACCCGACCGTGCCGAGGCCATGCGCATCGGCTCCGAAGTCTCGAATGCCCAGCTGGCGCAAATGCGTCAGCAGATGGAGCTCTCGCAGCAAGCGAACGACGACTACAAGAACACGTACCAGCCACTCGAGCAGAGCCTTGTCAAGGATGCTCAAGAGTACGACACCCCCGAGCGCCGCGCCGCCGAGTCTGCCGCGGCATCGGCCGACGTGGAGACGAAGCTGGCAGCCCAGCGCGCCGCCACGGTGCGCGAAATGGAGCGCGCGGGCGTCAACCCGGCCAGCGGGCGCACGGTCGACTTGCAGGGCTCCATGGACCTCGGCGCCGCGAAGCTCAAGGCCGGCGCTGCCAACGCGGCGTCCAAGGCCGTCGAGACGATCGGCTACGGCCGAAAGATGGACGCGGCCAACCTCGGCCGAAACATCGCATCCAGCCAGGGCACCACGGCCGCACTCGGCCTGCAAGCCGGCGCAGCTGCGAACGCATCGCAGGGCGCAGTGATCGCTGCCGGCCAGTCTGGCAACCAGAACATCAACGCCGCCTACCAAGGCGCGCAGGCGGGCATGTCGGGCGCTGCATCGAACTTCGGCGCAGTGCAAGGCTCGGCTGATGCCGCAGCTGCACGCAAGTCTTCCAACACCGCGGCTGCCGTCGGCGCCGTCGCAACCATCGCCGCCGTGGCGATCTGACGCATGAACTTGATGGACCTCGAGGCAGTGGAAGACGCAACCAAGACCGTGCTCGACATGGGCGTGCGCGTCTTCAATGGGGCGCTCTTCGGTGCCGATGAGCGCGAGCACGTCGCCGTGCTGCTGGCCGTGCTGAACCCGCCCGAGGGCGCGATGGTGCTGGACGCCGGTTGCGGTGTGGGCGAAATGGCCATGCTCATGCAACAGGCCCGCCCCGATCTGGACTTCCTGCTGGTGAACGCCAGCGAAGCGCAACTCGAGCACTGCCCGCCGCAGTTCGGCCGGCTGCGCGCCGACTTCCACGACATGCCCGTGCCTGACGCATCGGCCGATGTGGTGGTGTTCTCGTATGCGATCTGCCAGTCGGGCGATTGGCCCCGCGTGCTGCGCGAGGCGCACCGCGTCCTCAAGCCGGGCGGCGTGCTCTTCATCAACGACATGGCGCGCATGGCCGGCGACAACGCCGAGCTCGAGCAGCAGCTGGGCGCGCATGCCCACTTCCCCGAGGTCGTCGAAGCCATGGCCCGCACGGCTGGCTTCCAGCTGGACACCGCCATCGCACCGCCCGTCACGGTCGACCGCATGCGCGAGCTCATCGGCGACAACGACCTGGCCGACCGGCTCATGGCCGACGTGGTGCCGACCATCTGGCGCTTCACGGCGCTCGAGGGAATCATGCGCATGCTCAATGCGCACGAGGGCCGCGTGGGCTTCCAGTTCAGCGGCGGGCGCGATTCCACGGCCGCGCTGTACCTCCTGCGCCCGCACTGGCACCGCATGACGGTCTACCACCTTGACACCGGCGACCAGTTCCCGGAGACGCGCGCCGTGGTCGACGCGGTGGGCAAGGATGTGCCGATCGTGCGCATCACGACCGACGTTGCCGCGGTGCGCGAAGTGTTCGGCCTGCCGACCGACCTGCTGCCCGCCGACAACACGGGGCTGGGGCAGCTGGTGTCGGGCCGCGAGTTGCGCCTGCAAGGCCGCTACGACTGCTGCGCCCGTGCGCTGATGAACCCGATGCACGCGCGCATGCGCCAGGACGGCATCACGCTGCTGATCCGCGGCCAGCGCGACGACGAGTACGCAACGCCGCCCCTGCGCGATGGCGACGTGGCCGACGGCATGGAATTTCACTACCCGTTGCAGGACTGGAACGCCGAGCGCGTGCAGTCCTACCTCGAGGCGAACGGGCTGCCGGTGGCGCCGTACTACGCCGCTGGCACGCGCCGGGCGCCCGAGTGCATCGGTTGCACCGCGTGGTGGGACGAAGGCCGCGCCGCCTACATGAAGGCGAACCACCCGGCCGAGCACGCCGTTTTCATTCAACGCATGGCCGACATCCGCAGCGAAGTGAATCGCTCGATGGCCTGGCTGCAACACGAAACCGAGGTCTGATATGGGATGGGGTGACGCACTTCAAGCGGGGGTCAATGGCTGGATGAAGGGCACGAACTACGTGCGCGACACCAACGAGGCCGACGAAGACCGCGAATGGAAGAAGGAACAGCGCGCCCGCCAGCGCAAGAAGGACGCCGAAGACGACGCCCTGCAAGCTGACCTCAAGACCGCCGCGCGGCCGATCGCCGCCGAGCAGGGCGCGAATGGCTACGTCAAGCCGCCCGAAATGGACAACCGCGACGTGGGCCTCGAGGAAAACGCCGCACTGCCGAACGCTGGCCTGCAACAGGGCGGCTATTCGGTTGCCGGCAAGGCATACGCCGACCAGGCTGCCGCGGATGCGGCTGTCGCCACGGCCAACGCCCCCGAGGCCGTGAGCGCGCGCCTGGCCAACACCTACCGCGCGCACGGCAACGTCGAGAAGGCCATGGCCGTCGAAAGCGCCGACCGCCAAGCTGAAACGCAGAAGCTCCAGCTGGCCGACATGCGCTGGAAGCGCGACCTCGGCGCGGCGATGCGCGGCGGGCACGAAGGGCTCGCGAAGCTGGCCACCAGTTCCGACGCCGGCCCGATGAAGGGCATGAACGTGCAGGCGATCGTCAGCCCCGACGGCAAGACCGTGCAGTACGCAACCGTCGACAAGGATGGCAACGTGGCGCCGATCCCCGGCCTGCAACCGTTCACCAACGACCAGGACGGGATGGTCAAAGCCGCGTGGATGCTCGACAAGACCATCGACCCGGCAGCGCGCATGGCGCACCTTGACCAGCAGAACGAGCGCGACCGCCAGCAGAAGAACACCGACCGCCTGTTCGACCAGAGCGAAAGCCACTTCTCGCAGAACATGGCCCTGCAAAAGGGCGCGGCCGATCGCCAGAACGGCCTTGCCGACTCGCAGATTGCTACGTCGGAGTTCGCGCTACAGGAAGCCCAGCGCGCGGCCAAGATCCCGCCCGGCGTGAAGATGGCCGTGGAATCGCTGCGCGACGAGTCGAAGACCATCAATGCCGCCATCGTGAAGGCGCAGGCTGACGGCACGTGGGACGCGAACAGCCCGAACGCGAAGGCGCTGCTGCAACGCCAGGCCATCGTCAATGCGAAGGTCGGCCAGCACCTGGCCCCGTACCTCAAGGACGAAACCACGGCCGACCCCGCGGGCCTGCGCAAGCAGAAGGGCGAGGGCGGCGGCGCCGGCCGCGGCACCACCCCGAACAGCTACAAGGATCCGGTGTGGGAGGGCGCTGAGCAGGAGGCATCGCGCAAGACTGGCGTGCCCACCGAGGTCATGCG
Source organism: Variovorax sp. dw_954 (assembly GCF_018449755.1). Lineage (NCBI taxonomy): Bacteria > Pseudomonadati > Pseudomonadota > Betaproteobacteria > Burkholderiales > Comamonadaceae > Variovorax > Variovorax sp. dw_954. The sequence continues at coordinate 154,307 of NZ_JAAVVD010000011.1, forward strand.
GATCATTCGCACGATCGGCGAGCGCAGCAACGGCGATCAGGTGTCCCCCGCGGGTGCCAAGGGCGTCTACCAGTTCACCGACGCATCGCGCAACCTGTTCCTCAAGAAGTACGGCGTCGATGCGTACAGCAAAGACCCGAACGAGCAGGCGCTGGCCATGGCCTACCACCTGAAAGAGTCCTTCGAGCGCACCGGCTCATGGGACAAGGCGATGGCTGGCTACAACGGCGGGCCGTCGGCCGAGAAGGGCACCAACAAGACCGCCGAGAACAAAGCCTATGCCGAGCGCACTTCGGCCGCGCTGGCTGCCGCCGACCCAATGGAATCGCTCTACCGGAAGCAGGTCGCCGAAATGAATCGCGGCACTCGCTTGGATCTGAGCGCCGACGTGCGCGAGTGGAAGGGCCGGACCGACACGGCCAAGGCCAAGACCGAAGAGCAGCGCTTCAACGCCGCGCAAGCCGCATTCCTCCAGAGCGAAAAGCTCCGCGAGCAGCGCAAGTCCAAAGAGCTCGCCGCCGCATCCGGCGCGCGCGCGTCCTGACCGATCAACCCCCAGCACCTTCGCACATGAACATCAAAGAACTCCGCGCGCAGAACCCCGAATGGGAAACCCTCGACGACGACCAGGTGGTCAACGTCCTGCACGAGGTCTACTACAAGGACATGACGCCGGAGGCCATCGCGAAGGCCATCGGCGCGCAGAAGGTGGCGCCCCCAGCTGAGCCGCGCACCCTCCTGCGCACCGCGGGCGACGTGGGCATCAGCGCGTTGAAGGGCGCCATCAGCGTGCCCGAGGCTGCCGTCGGCCTGGCTGACCTCGCCACGGGCGGCTACGCCGGCAAGGCTGCCGAGGCCGTGGGCTTCCGTCCGAAGGAAGCGAAGGCGATGTTGGACGATATGTATTCGGACCAGCAGAAGCAGGCTTTCAAGAACGTTAATGACGCGCAAGGCTTCGGCGGCAAGTTCGTCGCCGCATTGCAGAACCCGTCCGTCATCGCGCACAGCGTTGTCGAGTCGCTGCCGAGCATGGCTGCCGGTGGCGTGGTTGGTCGTGGCGTCATGGCCGTGGCCCCGAAGGTCGGCGGCGCGCTGGCGGCGGGCATCGGCGAGGGCGTGGTGGGCGGCGGCAGTGCGGCCGAGCAGATCCGCCAAGAGACTGCCGACGGCACGCTGAGCGCTGGCCAGGTCGGCGCGGCACTGACCACGGGTGTCGCGACCACCGCTTTCGGCGCGCTGGGCAACAAGGTCGCGAAGGCGCTGGGCATCCACGACGTGGACAACATGCTGGTCGGCGCGGTGCAGAACCCGGCCGCGGCCAAAGGCATCGTGCGCCGCGTGCTCGAGGGCGCCGCCTCCGAAGGCATCCTCGAGGAACTGCCGCAGTCCATCAGCGAGCAGGTTCTACAGAACATGGCGCTCGGCAAGCCGCTCGACGAAGGAGTCGACCAGGCTGCGGTGCTGGGCCTGCTGAGCGGTGCGGCCATGGGCGGCGGCGCCAACGTGCTCGGCGGTGGCCACAAGCCCGTCAAGCAGGCGGCGAACGACCCCAGCGATACGGCAGTGCCCCCGGCCAATGGCCCGACGTTTGCACTGCCGGCGCCAACCATCACCGTCGGTCCCGACGGCACCGCGCAGACCGCGGACGACCGCCAAGGCGATCGTGATGCGCTGGCTGCCCGCCAAGGCCAGATCGCAGAGCGCGGCCCGCTGTCGCGTGCGGCGAATGTCGCGCTGGCTGCCGGCCAAGTCACCGACGTGGAACCCAAGCCGACCAGCGCGCTCGAGCGCGCGGCGCAATCTGTCAACCCAACCGGAGCAATCAATGAAGGTGCGAGCGATCAAGCGGCGAGTGATGAAGTCGGCCAGCCAGTGGCCGGTGCGAGTGGAGCGGAGCTACAAGGCGCTGCTGCCCCAGCTGCGGAACCCGGAATGGCTGGCGGCATGGCGCCGGGCGTGCTGGGACAAGGGCCGGCCGTCGGCGCTGACGAAGCTGGTCAACCTGGCCAAGGCAATGTAGGCGCCCCGCATCCCACCTACGAAGCGGCCGACGAGTACCGCAAGCAGCAGAAGGTCAACGGCGCGAACGTCACCGGCCTGCCGGTACCGACGGAGGGCGGCTTCCGCTTGGCCACCAAGGACGACCCGGAATACCCGGCTGCCGAGAAGCTGCGCGACGAGCGCAAGCTGGCCAAGGCCCGCGCCGACGCCGGAATCATCGACGGCGACCTGACCAACGCGAAGGGCCTGCCGTTCACGATCCAGCTGCCGGCGAAGAACGCAGCGAAGAAGGCCGGCCCCGGCTACGAAGTGGTGCCCGTCAAGGGCGGTTTCGTCGCGCGCAAGGCTGCCGCAGCTGCACCAGCTGCACCACCTGCGGCCATACCCGGCGCGGATCTGCCGAACGGCTACCGCGCGGGCGGCGATGAGGGCCGGCGCTACCGCGTGGGCGAGTCCAGCGCAGCCGGTGGCGCGCTCACGCTCGAAACGCGCGTTGGGGACGGCGACCCGCTGACCTTCTACGTCGGCGCCGATGGCGGGTTGGTCAACGCCGGCACCGTGCGTTTCAACGACTCGGAATCGAAGGCGAGGCTGTGGAGCCCGTCGAGCGCAGAGCACGCGAGCCAGGCGAAGGAAATCCTCGACGAAATGGGGCGCCTGCCGACCGCGGACCCCAAGCGCAAGGAGTTGCGCGAGCGCCTGAAGGCGCTTGTCGCCGGCGCAACCACCACCCAAGGAGCCACCAGTGAGCAAGCCCCCCAGCCAGCACAAGCCCCGAACCCTGCGCCTGCCTCGCAAGCTGGCGCAGCAACTGAGGGAGCAGGCCGCGGCGAAGCAGCATCTGGACGAAGTGATGACGCGGCTGCCGCCGAAGCACCGGCCGAACTGACCGACGAACGGAGCGCCTACGATGAAATGTCGGCGTGGGGCGGGCCCGACGACGGCGGCGACACCGGCTACGACGCCGACAACAACCCCGAGGACGACGAGCAGCCCAGCAGCGGCGCGGGCAACCCGTTCGGCCGTCCGAGCGCAGCGCCGGCCCCGGCACCCGCGCCCGCCGCCGAGCTCGATGCGCAGGCGCACGAGGCCGCGACCAGCCCGCAGAACGACCTGCCCGAGCCCACGCAGGCGCAGAAAGAGGCCGGCAACTACAAGAAGGGCCACGTCGAGTACCAGGGCCTACCCATCACGATCGAGAACCCGCGCGGATCGACCCGCAGCGGCAAGAGCGAGAGCGGTACCGAGTGGTCGCACGCGATGAGCGATCACTACGGCTACGTGAAGCGCACCGAGGGCGCCGACGGCGATCACGTCGACGTGTACGTGGGCAAGAAGCTCGACGCCACGCACGCCTACATCGTCGACCAGATCGACCAGCGCACCGGCGACTTCGACGAACACAAGGTCATGCTGGGCTTCGCGGACGAGTCGGGCGCCGTGCGCGCCTACAAGAAGAACTTCGACAAGGGCTGGAAGGTCGGCAAGGTCACGGCCATGCCCATGGACCAGTTCAAGGACTGGCTCAAGAACGGCGACACCAAGGCGCCCGCGGCCGAGCCCGCGAAGCCAGCCTCCACCAGCACCGCGCCCGAGCACGCGCACGTCGGTGTCGACGACCGCGAACTGGCGCAGATCGCGAACGAGTTCAACGAAGCGCAGGAGGCGATGCAGGGCGACGAGCAGATTCAACACCTGTTCGACGCGCCGGCAAAGAACGAAATCGTGCGCCTGGCTGACAAGGCCAAGGTCTACCACAAGGACCACGGCTGGATGACGCTGGCCGAGGCCAAGGCCAAGATCGAAGAGTGGAAGGCCCACGCGGCGGCGCAGGGCCAGACCCGCGCTAACGCCGACAAGATCGTGCTGTCCCTGTTCGACCTGACCGGCAAGTGGTCGCAGCCGTGGGAAGAGGCCGGCTACCAGGTGTTCCGCTTCGACATTCAGGACGACCCCGAAGTGGGCGACGTTCACAACTTCTCCACCGGGTTCTTCGGCGACTGGTTCGGCGACTTCGAGGGCCAGGACATCTACGCCATCCTGGGCGCATGCCCCTGCACCGACTTCGCATCGTCGGGCGCGCGGCACTTCGCCGCCAAGGACGCCGACGGCCGCACGGTCGCATCGGTCAAGCTGGTGCACCAGACCCTCGCCACCATCGAGCACTTCAAGCCGTCGGTGTGGGCGATCGAAAACCCGGTGGGCCGCATTGAAAAGCTCGGCGGGCTGCCCCCGTGGCGCCTGTCGTTCGACCCGAACCACATCGGCGACCCGTACACGAAGAAGACCCTGCTGTGGGGCCGCTTCAATGCCGACCTGCCGGTGGCGCCGGTGGAGCCCACCGAGGGCTCGAAGATGCACAGCCAGTACGGCGGCAAGAGCCAGGCCACGAAGAACGCGCGCAGCGTGACGCCCGAGGGCTTCGCCTACGGCTTCTTCATGGCCAACAACGCCATCGACCACCCCGCGATGGCGCTGGCCAACAAGTACGACCGCCTCGACCCGTCGGTGTTCGACAAGGCGGCGGCTGCCGGCCTGACCTCGCAGGAAGTCAGCCACGTGGTCGACGACCCGTACTACATGGATCTGGACGACCAGGCTGCCGAGCAGGCCGTGCTCGACCTGATCGCATCGAAGACCCCGCCCACGGACCCGGCCCCGAAGGGCACCGATGCGCCGGCCGAGCCCCCGAAGGGCTGGCGCCAGTGGTGGGACAAGGAATTGACCGGCGCCGGCCGCACGAAGGCATTCGAGGCAGCCGGCTTCGATCGCGTTCCGGGCGCCATCACCCCGAACCGCATCCTGTGGAATCACATGAAGCCCGAGCGCCAAGCCGCCATTCAGGCGCTCTACCGCGCCGGCTGGACTGGCGAGGAAGCACCAGCAGCAGCGCCGGCCGCAGCGCCCGCGCCGGCTCCGAAGGTCAAGAAGGAATCGAAGGCTGCCCGTGAGGTCCGCGAAGCCGAAGAGGCCCGCGCCGCCTACTACCAGCCCGGCGCCATCGTGAAGAGCTACAGCGGCCACGATCGCGTCATCAGCTACACGCCGGCCGGCAACGAATCGCGCTGGTCGGTCGAAGTGCAGGCTGTCGTGAAGAAGGATGGCCAGTGGATCGACGATCCGCAGGACAACCGCATCCGCACGCACAGCACGCAGCCGTCGGCGCGCGAGCTCGCCGCGGGCCCTGTGCAGCTGGCGCCCGCCGCCGCCGCCCCCGCCGCCGCGCCGAAGGCCGACTTCGATCAGGACTACAAGCCCGAGGGCGAGGCCGAAATCAACGCGGAGCTCGACCGCCTGAGCGACCTGCACCGCGACCTGCACGCGCAGCAGCTGGTCGTGCCAGGCTACGACAGCCCCGAGCGCGCCGCCTTGCTTTCCCGCATGGACAGCATCGACCGTCGCCGGGACGAACTGCGCAAGCTCCTGCCCGAAGAGGAAGCGGTCGACACCGCCGACGAGCAGGACGACGAGCCCTACAGCCCGCCCGACAACTGGTACGACAGCATGCTCCATGCGCGCACCTACGCCCGCGAGCTCGGCATCCCCATGGATGACATCTACGGTAAATCGCTGGAGCAGGTCGTCAAGATGGTGGACGCCAAGCGCGGCGTGAAGACCAAGAAGGCCAAGGCAGCCGCCCCGGCGCCAGCTGCTGCGCCGAACCCTGCGGACCTGCCGAACGGCAAGGTGGTCGGCCGGCGTGCTGACGGCCAGATGATCCGCGAGGACAGCCGCGGCGTGCGCTTCTACACGAAGGACGGCGTGCGCATCAGCGAGACGGTGAACATGGTCCCCACGCGCGAGGGCATGACGATCGCCAAGGGCGAGCTCAAGCCCGAGTTCATGACCGCGGAAGAGTTGGCCGCAGCTGCGCCGGCGCAGACCCCATGGGAGGAATCTCGAGACGCCTACAACGCGGCCGTGCGCGAGCGCCGGGCAGCCATGGACCGCCAGGCGCCGCAACCCGTCATCGACGCGCTGACGAAGAAGCTGGTGGAGGCCCAAGCCAAGATGAAGGGCATCGAGGGCGCCGCTACGAACAAGGCCATGCAGGCGATGAGCGACCGCATGGCGAAGGAGGGCACCGCGCAGATGGCAGCCCTGCCGGTGGGCACCCGCATGCGCCCCAGCGAGTTCCCCGAGTCGAGTGGCCTGTACTGGCAGAAGACCGCGCCTGACACGTGGAAGAAGGTTGGCAGCTTCGGCAACAGCAGCATCCAGACCCGCACCGACGCCGACATGGGCGACGTGGGCGGCATGGTCGCGATGCAGGCCGAGGCCATTGATCCCCCGGCGCAAGCCGACCATACTGGAGCACCGAAAGATGGAAATGCAACACGCGAACTGGATAGCTCAGGCCCGCGAGCACTGGAAGGAGCACCTTCCGAAGATGTACGCGCGCCTGCTGAAAGCGGGGACGCTGGACAAGGCGCTGACGGAAGCGGCCGACGCGACGGCGGCAGCGATTCGCGTCCTGACGACGCAGGGAGCGACCTGGCAGGAGGCATGGGAGCAGGTCCGCGAGACGTACCTGTTTCCACCGGAGGAACCCGCGCCACCCGCAAGAAAGCGCCCAAGCCAGGGGTATCTGGCGCACAAGGAACTGATGCAGGGGCTGTCGACGCTGGGAATGCCACCGGAGGACTGAACCCCGAAGGCGGGCCCAACGAGGCCCCGAACGCGCCCCCGATCGCGGCGCCGCAGATCAAGGCCCCCGACTTCACCATCGAAGACGACCTCGGCCTGGGCGAGGGTGGCCAGAAGACCAAGTTCAAGAACAACGTCGCCGCCATCCGCCTGCTGGCCAAGCTCGAGGCATCCGGGCGCCTGGCCACTCCCGAAGAGCAGCGCGTACTCGCGCAGTACGTCGGCTGGGGCGGCTTGCCGCAGGCATTCGACGCGAACAATGCCGATTGGCAGAAGGAGCACCGCGAGCTCGTGAGCCTGCTGTCCGAGCAGGATCTGGAAGACGCGCGCCGTTCGACCCGCTACGCGCACTACACCAGCCGCCCCATCATCGTGGACGGGATCTATGCCGCGCTGCGCCGCTTCGGCTTCACGGGCGGAAAGACGCTCGAGGCCGGCGCCGGTGTCGGCAACTTCCTCGGCCTGATGCCTGCCGACATGCGCAGCGCCGGTCGCTTCACCGCGATCGAGCGCGAGCCGTTCTCGGCAGCCATCGCCAAGCACTTGTACCCGCAGCAGATCGTGGTGCGCGAGGACTTCACGCAGTTCAAGGGCAACGACGCCTACTTCGACGCGGCCGTGGGCAACCCGCCATTCGCCAGCGACACGCAGACCGACCAGAGCGGGCGCAAGCACCTGTCTGGCCTGAGCCTGCACAACTACTTCTTCGCCAAGGCCGTCGACATGCTGCGCGAGGGTGGCGTGCTAGCGCAGGTCGTCACCAACTCCTTCCTCGACGCCAAGACCGACTCGGCGCGCAAGTACATCAGCGACCGCACGGTGTTCCTGGGCGCGATCCGCCTGCCCAACAGCGCCTTCGCCAAGAACGCGAACACCGAGGTCACGACCGACATCATCTTCTTGCAGAAGCGCCCCGACGCCGAGTTCGGCGGCAAGGCAGCCAAGGCCGACGCGAAGCGCTGGCTCGACATCGGCCGCTACACCGACAAGAACGGGAAGGTCGTCGCGCTCAACCAGTATTTCATCGACAACCCCGACATGATGCTGGGCGACTTCGGTGGCTTCGGCACGATGTACGGGCCCGACCAGCCCGCACTCGTGGCGCGCGACGGCCAGGACACGCTCGCCATCCTCAAGGAGGCGGTGGCCAAGCTGCCGGAGGGCGTCTACCAGTCCATCGCCGACACCGGCACGGCCAACCAGACCAAGGCCGCAATCGTCGCGCTCAAGAACCCGACCGTGAGCGAAGGCGGCTACCTGATCGACGGCGACAAGCTGATGCAGCGCCTGCCCGACTTGGGCGGCGAAGCCCGCGCCACCGAAGTGACGCCGGAGACGCAGTGGACCGAGAAGACGAAGCTGGGCGAGTCCGGTTTCGCCCGCATCAAGGCGCTGGCCGGCATGCGCTCGACGCTGCGCGGCCTGATCGCGGCGGAAATGGCCGACGACGACAAGGGCATGGGCCAGCTGCGCGCCACCCTGAACCAGCAGTACGACGCCTACCGCAAGGAACACGGGCTCATCAACGACCCGAGCACGCTGCGCGTCTTCGAGGACGATCCCGACTTCCCGCTGCTCGCCTCGCTCGAGCACGGCTACGTGCCAGGCATTGGCCCGGCCGCGGCGAAGCGCCAGGGCATCAAGCCCACGAAGTCGACCGCGAAGAAGGCGCCGATTTTCGAGCGCCGCGTGGTGGCTGCCCGCACCGCGGTGCAGAAGGTGGAGACGCCGGCCGACGCGCTGGCCGTGTCGATGGCCGAACGCGGCAAGCTGGACGCGGCCTACATCGGCAAGCTGCTCGGCCGCGATGCCGACGAAGTGCTGCGCGAGCTCGCCAGCGGCGACAAGCCGGCACTGTTCCGCGACCCCGCCACCGACGAGTACGTGCTGCGCGATGCCTACCTGTCGGGCAACGTGCGCGCCAAGCTGGCGCAGGCCCGCGAGGCCGGCATGAGCGCCAACGCGCGCGCGCTCGAGGAAGTGCAGCCCGAGGACGTGGGCGCCAGCCAGATCACCGCGCGCATCGGCTCGCCGTGGGTACCCACCGAGGTCTATCGCGACTTCGCCATCCGCCTGTTCGGCGAGGGCACCAAGGCGCACGTGATGTATACGAAGCTCAACAGCAGCTTCCAAATCGCGATCAACCCCGGCAACAACGTCGCCTACAACGCCACCTGGGGCACGCCCGAAGTGGACGGCGGCTCGATGCTGACCGCGCTGCTCAACAACCGCGCCATCAAGGTCACGTACCGCGACCGCGACGGAAAGACCCACACCGACGTTGACGCGACCGAGCGCGCCAACCTCAAGGCATCGGAAATCAAGGAGGCTTTCAACGACTGGTTGTTCACCGACGGCGACCGCGCGGAGAAGCTGGTGCGCGCCTACAACGACACCAACAACAACTACGTCACCCGCCAGTACGACGGCTCCATGATGACCTTCCCCGGCAAGGTGCCGGATGACGTTATCAAGTTCCGCCGCCACCAGCGCAACGCCATCGCCCGCACGGTGCAGGACCGCACTGCGCTCTACGACCACGTGGTCGGCGCCGGCAAGACCTTCACCGTGGTGGCCAGCGCGATGGAGCTCAAGCGCACCGGCCTGGCCAGCAAGCCCATGGTCGCGGTGCCGAACCATCTGGTGAAGCAATGGGCCGCTGACTTCTACCGCCTGTACCCCGGCGCCAACATCCTGACGGCCACGAAGAAGGACTTCGAGCGGGCCAACCGCCGCAAGTTCTTGGCCAAGATCGCCACCGGCGATTGGGATGCCGTGGTCATCGCGCACTCGTCCTTCGGCTTCATCAAGCCGGCCCCGGAATTTGAGGCCGAGTTCAACAAGCGCGAAATCAAGAAGATCATGGCCACCATCAAACAGGTGGAGGCCGACGACGGCGACAAGCCGGCCAAAAAGCGCACGGTCAAGCAACTCGAGGCCATGAAGGAGCGGCTGGAGAACCGCATCAAGAGCCTGCGCGACAAGCCCATGGACGACCTGCTGGACTTCGAGCAGATCGGCGTCGACCAGTTGTTCGTCGACGAGTTCCATATGTTCAAGAACCTGATGTTCAGCACGAAGATGCAGAACGTGCAGGGCCTGGGCGACAGCGAGGGCAGCCAGCGCGCCTACGACATGCTGGTGAAGATCAACCAGATTTTCGCGAAGAACGGCCGCGGCCAGGGCGTGGTCGGGGCGACCGGCACGCCGGTGTCCAACTCGCTGGCCGAGATGTACCACATGATGCGGTACCTCATGCCGCAGCAGATGGAAGAGCTCGGCTTCGAGTCGTTCGATGCGTGGGCCAACACCTTCGCCAGCGTCGAGCAGGTCTGGATGCAGAAGCCCAGCGGCGACGGCTTCAAGGCCAGCAGCCGCATGTCGAACTTCGTCAACACCCCCGAACTGCTCAAGATGTTCGACCAAGTGTGCGACACGGTGACGATGGACGATATCAAGGCCGCGTACCGCGAAGAGAACGACGGCGCTGAGTTCCCCCTGCCGAAGCTCAAGGGCGACCGCCGCACGCCGGTCAGCCTCGACAAAACGCCGGCGCAAGAGGATTACATGACCGCGCTCGCCGCGCGCGCGCTGGCCGTCGAGCAGCGCAAGGGCCCGCCGAAGAAGGGCGAGGACAACGTGCTGGTCATCATGGGCGACGGCCGCAAGGCTGCCATGGACATCCGGCTGGTGGACCTCGACCGCACCGAGCGCGAGCCTGGCGGGCGCATCGACCGCGCAAGCGAGCAGATCCTGACGCGTTACAAGCAGTTCGCCAACGTCAAGGGCACCCAGCTGGTTTTCTCCGACCTCGGCACGCCGATCAAGCACGCCAAGGCCGAGCTCAAGGAGTACGCCGCCCTCAAGGAGCGCGTTGCCGCCGCGACCGAGGATGTGAACGCATCGGCCGCGCTGGGCAACGAGGCAGCCATGGCCATCCTCGAGGACGCCGCCGCGGCGCAGGAGGAAATCGACGCGAAGGGCCCTGACTGGTTCGACGCGGTGAAGGCCGCAGAGCGCGGGTTCAGCGTCTACGACGACCTGCGCCAGGCGCTGATCGAGAAGGGCATCCCGGAGCACGAGATCGCCTTCATCCACGACTACAACACCGACGACCAGAAGGCGGCGCTGTTCCGCAAGGTCAACGCGGGCGACATCCGGGTGGTGCTGGGCTCGACTGCCAAGATGGGCGCCGGTACCAACGTGCAGGAGCGCCTTGTCGCGCTGCACCACCTTGATGTGCCGTGGCGCCCGTCAGACGTGGAGCAGCGCGAGGGACGCATCATCCGCCAAGGCAACGTGCTGATGACGCAGATCCCCGGCTTCGAGGTTGAAATTCTGGCCTACGTGACCAAGGACACGCTGGACATGCGGATGTGGCAGGTCCAAGAGACGAAGCTGAAAATGATTAACCAGCTGCGCACCCGTCAGGTGGGCCGGGAAATCGACAACGCCTTCGAGGATCTGGAACTGTCGGCCGGCGAAATGCAGGCCGCGGCGACCGGCAACATCGACCTGCTGCACGAGATCCAGCTGCGCGCCGACGTGAAGAAGCTCGAGCAGCGCAAGCGCTCCTTCGACGCCAACCGCAATGAAATGGTCAACCGACGCCGCCGCAACGCGGAGACGCTGGAAGCCCTGCCGAAGCGCATCGCCGAGCGCGCGCCGCTGGCCGACCAGGCGGAAGCCTACGAACGCGAAGCCGCGGCACGTCTGGACGACTTCAAGGCGACCATCGACGGCAAGGAGTTCACCGACTGGCGCGAGCCGCAGGCGTACCTCCGCGAAGTGGATGAGCGCAAGGTGCCGACTGGCGAGAAGGACGACAAGGGCGAGCCGGTGATGCGCGCCGCGCCGATCAAGGTGGACATCAATGGCGAGACGTACACCGCCCGCGCCGCGATGGCCGAAGCGTTCAGCGACCTGCGGGGCGACACGGCGCCGATCCTGTGGGAGGTCAACGGCCAGGAATACCGCCGCCGCACGCGCCTCGCGAGCGCCATCCGCCAAGGGGTGGTCGACGCGCTGGCCGACGAGACGACGAAGCAGCTGGGCACCATCGGCGGCTTCGACGTGGCCGTGGAGGGTTCGCTGGACCGCGCTGGCGATCGGATGCTGGAAATCACGGTTTCCAAGGACGGCCAGGTGGTTGCCGACACGTCCCGCTATGTGAAGGAATCTCTCAAAGCCGCCGACTCGGTGATTGGGGCCGTCGAGAACCTGCTGGACAGCCTCACCAGCGACCAGAGCCACGACAAGCGCTACCTCGAGCGCGCGAAGAAGGAGAAGGCCGACCTCGACGCGACCGCCGAAACCGGCGAATGGCCGGATCAGGGCAAGCTCGACGCGGCCCGCGCGAAGCACAAGGCCGTGCTCGCGCGCCTGTCTGGCAAGGGCGACAAGAAGAGCGCCGCGGCTGCCGCCGATGCGGAGGCCGAGTTGAATCAGGCGCAGACCGGCAACCCGGTCGCGAACACCGCGGACGTGGTTTTCAGCCGCGCCGATGCTGCTGCTGGCGGCATGCCCATCGCGGACGTGAAGCGGGCGGTGGACGCCATCACGTCGAAGTGGGCCAATTCCCCGCCCGTGGTCGTGGTGTCGAGCCTGGCCGACCCGCAAGTGCCGGAAGCGGTGCGCGTGCACGATGCCGGCCAGAGCGCGCAGGGCGCCTCCGGCAACCCCGAGGGCTTCTACTACAAGGGCACGGTCTATATCCTGGCCGACGAAATGCGCTCCGACGAACACGTGGCGCGCGTGCTCTTCCATGAAGCACTCGGCCACTTCGGGCTGCGCGGCGTGTTCGGCGACAGCCTGGCGCCGATCCTCGACCAGCTGGCAGCCGTGCGCCAAGGCGACGTTGCAGCGAAGGCTCGTGAGTACGGGCTGGACATGACCAAGCCCGGCGAGCGCCGCGCGGCAGCCGAGGAAGTGCTGGCCGAAATGGCGCAGGCCCGCCCGGAGATTGGCTTCGTGCAACGCGCCATTGCCGCGGTGCGGACCTGGCTGCGCGAGAACGTCGCGGCCTTCAAGAACCTGTCGCTCTCGGATGCGGAAATCGTGCGCGACTTCCTGCTGCCGGCGCGCGGCTTCGTCGAGCGCGGCCGAGCCGCCAGCGTGAATGCAAGCGCCGATACGATGTTCAGTCGCAGCGCCACGGCGCAGGCCGTGAACGATCCCCGCCAGTTCCGCCAGAAGGCTCAGGACATGGTGGCGGACCTCTTCAACTCGCCTGGCGTGGTGTCGTGGTGGCACAAGACGGTCGGCACCATGCACGACCTCGCCCAGCGCTCGCCGCAGTTCAAGCGGGTCTATGACGCGGTGCAGACCTTCCTGCAAGACGTGAGCTACTACGCCAACGAAGCCGCAGACCTGGCGCCGCGGATCCTCCCGAAGCTCGACTCCCTGCGCGACTTGAAGAAGTCGGCACTGTCGGCAGAGGAAACCAAGGGCCTGAGCCGGCCGGTTTTCGAGGGCACGCTGATTTGGGGCCGCGACCAGGATGGCCGGCTCTTCAAGATGGCGGACCTCGAGGCGCGCTACGCCAAGCTGTCCACCGAAGAGAAGGCGTCGATGCTGCTGCGCAAGCGGCTGGTCACGCCCGAGCAGCTGCGCGCGTGGCAGGGCTCGAAGCTCGACGTGTACGAGGGCGCCGTGCGCAACCGCTTCGAGGAAGAGTTCTTGAAGCCGGGCGTGGTGTTCACCGACAAGGAATTGCGCGACACGTTCGGCTCGACGCCGACGCACATCGAGCTCTACCGCGAGTTCCGCGCGGCCACTGACAAGAGCCTGAACCGCCTCGGCATCAGCGAAATGCTGCGCTTCGGCGGCAAGGACACGGCCAACCTGCGCGACATGGTGATGGACGCCCCGACGGCATCGGACGCGGCAATCATCCTGCGCGATGCCCTGCTGGACCTGGCCGAGGACTTCCCCGACCGCCGCGACGTGCTGATCGACACCGCCAACAAGATGGTGGAGAAGGGCGACAAGATCCAGGGCCTGATCGACCGGGGCTATGCGCCGCTGTCGCGCTATGGCCAGTACACCCTCGACGTGGTAGACGCCGACGGCAATCGCGTGTTCTTCGGCATGTACGAAGGCCGGCTCGAGCGCGGCAAGTGGGCCCGGAAGATGATGGCCAACTACCCCGGCGCGACCATCACGCAGGGCACGAACAGCGAGCAGAGCTACAAGCTCTTCAACGGCATCACGCCCGAAACGCTCGAGCTCTTCGGCGAAATGGTGGGCCTCGAGGCCGACGGCGACGACATCCAGCACCAGATGTTCCAGCAGTACCTCAAGCTGGCCAAGTCGAACCGTTCGGCCATGAAGCGCCTGATTGAGCGCAAGGGCATCGACGGGTACAGCGAGGACGCTGGGCGCGTGCTGGCCGGGTTCGTATACAGCAACGGCCGAATGACCTCGCAGAACCTGCACCAGGGCGAAATCACGCAGGCCACCAACGACATCCCCAAGGACTCGGGCCAGCTGAAAGACATGGCCGTGAAGCTCGCCGACTACGTGCGCAACCCGCAGGAAGAGGCGCAGAAGATCCGCGGCATGCTGTTCACGCACTACCTGGGCGGCTCGCTGGCATCGGCGATGGTCAACATGACCCAGCCGTTCGCCGTGACGATGCCCTACCTGTCGCAGTACGGCGGCATCGCGAAGTCGGCCCAGCGCATGAAGGACGCCGTGCGCGACGTGCTCAAGCACTCCACCGGCGATGCGAAGCTGGACGCCGCGCTCAAGCACGCCGAGGCCGAGGGCATCGTGGCGCCGCAGGAAGTGCACCAGCTGATGGCGCAGGCCCGCGGGCAGGGCGCTCTCAAGGCGAGCGACGGCACGCGATTCGGCGACATCAAGACCGGCGTGCAGAACGCGGGCTCGAAGCTGGGCCTGCTGTGGGGCAAGCCCTTCGCGCTGGCCGAGCAGTTCAACCGGCGCGTGACGTTCATCGCCGCCTACCGCACGGCGGTGGAGCAGGGCATCGCCAACCCGGCGAAGTTCGCCGAGACGGCCATCGCTGACACGCAGTTCGTCTACAACAAGGGCAACAAACCGCAGTGGGCACGCGGCGCCGTCGGCGGCATCGTGTTCACCTTCAAGCAGTACAGCATCAGCTACCTCGAGCTCCTGCACCGCATGGCGACCCAAGGCGGGCCCGAGGGCAAGAAGGCCGCGCTCTTCGCACTGGCCATGCTCTTCCTGCTGGGTGGCGCCGGTGGCATCCCCTTCATGTCGGATGCCGAAGACCTGATCGACGGGATCATGCAGCGGCTGGGTTACAACTTCTCGACGAAGCAGGTTCGCCGCCAGTTCTTCATCGACACGCTTGGCGCCGGCGCGGGCGAGTTCATCGAGCGCGGCGTGTCGGGCATCCCCGGCATGCCGATCGACGTGGCCGGCCGCATGGGCATGGGCAACCTGCTCCCCGGTACCGGCCTGCTGGTGAAGAAGGAGGACCACTCGAAGGACGTGGCCGAGTTCGCCGGCCCGGCCGCGGATCTGGCGCAGCGCGTCTACCAGGGCGCCGGCCTCGCGGCCGAGGGCAAGGTGGTGCAGGGCGCGACCATGATGGCCCCCAAGGCTGCCGAGAACCTGCGCAAGGGTCTGGAAATGATGATCGACGGCCAGTACCGCGATGCCAAGGGGCGCAAGGTCATGGACACGTCGTTCTCCGACGGTCTGGTGAAGGCGATCGGGTTCCAGCCGGCCGACGTGGCGAAGGTCCAGGAGGCAACCTCGACGGCGCAGAACTATGTGGCGCAAAATCGCATGGCCAAGCAGGACTTCGCTGCGGACATGGCCCAAGCCGTGTACGACAAGGACTCACTGGCGCAGCAAGCGGTGCGCGAACAAGTGCGCGAGTGGAACCGCAAAAACCCCCACTCACCCATGACCATCGACATGGCAGCCGTGCGGCGCCGCGTGATGGCGATGCGCGCCGACAAGGCCACCCGCATCGCCAAGGCGGCACCGAAGGCCATCCGCGCCGAGGTCCGTTCGCAACTAACCGAAGGAGCTACGAATTGAGCACTGCAAGCATCCTGCTTGGCGTGGCGGTGGTGGCCACCGTGTCCCCCTGGGTCGCTGGAGCGATGGCCCTCGCATTCGGGGGCTATCTGATCTGGCAGAGGTCAGGCTAGTTCTGGAGCACTCTTCGCTGGTTCTTTGGCAGGCGGGCTCCACGTGGGTTCGACCCTAATCTGCCCCTCTTGCCTCGGGGTGGTGGGCGGCGGGGGCGGCGCAAAGTCCGCCTGCACTCGGTCAATGTTGGGGATGCCCCGATAGCGCAGCACGCGATACCCGGCAGTCGTGAGCAGCGCATCGCGCTTCTCATCGCGGGCCTTTTTGCCGTCGTGGCTGCTGTCGTCCAGTTCGACGATCGCGACGACCTTGAACGACTTCTCGCAGATCACGAAGTCTGCTCGTTTCCTGTCGAACGTATTGCGCACTGGCATTGACTTGGCAGTAAGCAAGGCACCAAAGGAAACCTGAGAAAGCACGATGAGATCCGGCAACGCGCCTTGCAGCCGGAAGAACATTGCCTGTTCGTTTCGCGTGAGTGGCCACGTAGCGCGCGGAACCTCCTTGGAACCTCCGCCACGTGGTAAGAGCCTGGCGATGACCACCAGGACCACGAAGCCAAACGCCATCGCGATCAACAAAGACCCGTATCCCTTCATCCCCGCTCCATTCGTCCGTTGTGCTGTTCTGAGACACCCGCGTCTTGGACGCCGCCTCAATCTGACTCTACCTGATCGGTGATCGACCCCCCTTGAGTCCGAGGTAGGTCGAACCCTATAAACGCAGGGCACACACCGGGGCTCGCGGTCCACACAAGGACTACGATGCCCACCCAAACCACGGCGCCGGCCGCAACCGGCAACCTCCACACCCGCCACCGAAGCCGCGGGGTTTTCGCATGACGCGAGAAACCCTCGAGGCAGCCGCTGCCGCAGCTGGCAGCAAGGTCACGTACACCGGCGCGGGCGCTTCCGTCGTCAGCTGGATCTTCTCGTCGGAGTTCGGCGTGATCTTCGGCATCCTGCTCGGCTTGGCCGGCTTGCTGGTGAACTGGTACTTCAAGCGCCGCACCGACCAACGTGAGCACGCCGAGCACCTGGCGCGCATGCGCAAGCTGGCCGTCGAGTCGGCGCCTGTCGGCCTCCACAAGTACCAGGAGACCGACGAATGAGCAAGGCACGCATCGCCGTTGCCATCCTGTCGCTGAGCGCGGCGGGCTTCATTGGCATCGTCAGCCACGAGAACTTCACCAGCACTGCGGTCATCCCCACGAAGGGCGACCGGCCCACCGTGGGCTTCGGCAGCACGTTCCACGAGAACGGGGCGCCCGTGAAGATGGGCGACACCACCACGCCGGCCCGCGCGCTGGTGAAGGCGCAGGCGCACGTCAGCAAGGAAGAGGCGATCTTCCGCAAGTCGCTCGAGGGCGCGAGCCTCCATCAGGAGGAATTCGACCTCTACATGGATTGGGTCTACCAGTACGGCACGACCAACTGGCTGGGCTCGAGCATGCGCAAGGACATCCTTGCCGGCAACCACGCGAGGGCCTGCGACGACCTCTTGGCCTGGCGCAAGGCCGCTGGCTACGACTGCTCCACGCTGGTCAACGGCAAGCCAAACCAACGGTGCTGGGGCGTCTGGACGCGTCAGCTGGAGCGCAACGCGGCGTGCAAGGCGGTGCAGTGATGAAAGCACTCATCCTTGGCCTGGCCATCCTGCTCGTTGGCTGCGGCGGCGGCGACTCAATCGCGTTCATCCCCACGGTGCCAGCGCAGCCCGCGCCCGCGGCCTCCGTTGAAGCGTGCACGGTCGACCTGTACGGCGACTCCATCATGGCCGGCAATGGCACGCCGGAGACACCCGCCGTGGTGCTTCACGCTCTGCGGCCGGGCTTGAAGGTCGTCGACCACGCGGTAGCGGGCACGTCGCTGGCGATGCTGGCCAACACCTTCGCCACCAGCCCGCGCACGGGGCGCTTCGTCGTTATCGAGAACGGCGTGATTGACTCGTGGACCAGCACGCCGCCCGAGGACTTCCGCGATGCGCTGCGGGGCATGCTGCTGCACGTGCGGGCCGAGGGGCGCGTGCCGGTGCTCACCGGCTACTCGTTCCAGGTGCCCGGCACCCTCACGCCCATGTCGGTGCTGCGGCGTGACCAGTTCAACGCGGTCGCGAAGGCGCTGGCCGGCGAGCTCGGCGTGCCCTTCGCGGATTGGGGCGCTGCGCGCTTCGACGGCGCCGACGACCTCATGGACACCGTGCACCCAGCGCGCGCCTACAGCGATCGACTCGTGGAGCGCCTGGCGCTGGCCCTCGACACCGTGATGGAGTGCAAGTGATGCTGCTGATCTTCTGGCCCCTGATGTTCAGCTGCTGGCTGGATCCGTTCGCCTTGCCCGAGGCGCGCAAGCCCAAGGCCGACGAATGAAAGCCGTCGCTGCCGCGCTCGACCTTCTGCCGGGCTGGATGTGGGCGCTGGTGCTGGCCGGCTTCGTCGCGCTGGCCGGCGCCCGTGAACTGCAGATCCACAGCGCGCGCCAAGCCGTCGCCGAGGCGCGCGCCGACCTCGCGGACTACAAGGCGACGGCCGCCGAGGCAGCCAGGCTGGCCGAGCGCTCGCGCCGCGAAACAGAACAACGCTGGGCCGCTGCGGTCCAAGGAGTCTCGAATGCAGGTCAGCAAAAGATCGACGTGGCGCGCGCTGACGCTGAGCGCGCTGGTGCTGCTGAGCGCCGGTTGCAGCAGCGTGTTTCCGCCTTCCTCGCCGCCATCCGTGGAGCCGCCGCACATTCCGGTATTGCCCCCGCAGGCACGGCAACCCGAGACCCCACCTTATTGCTTGCCGACCTGTTCGGCCGCGCTCGAGACAGAGCTCGACTCCTGGGGCAATTCGCTGACGACGCGCACGCCCGCGGGCAAACCTGCGAAGCCTACGCGGACGCCATTAAGTGAGCGCGGCGGCAATTGAAGCGATGAAGGCGTACCGCGCCCGACTGGTCGCCTCGGGGCGTATGCTCGAGGCCAAAGCCGTCGATCGGTGCATTGCCATCGTAAAGAAGGGGCAATAGAGTGGTCGTCGGGGCGCCGATCGTGTGGGAACCACACGGCGGCAACCCGCATGGATGCTGTGCCACTCCACCCTCGAAAATTCCCACGAACCCGCTGGAACCCGCATGGATGCTCGCTCCGCTGCTCAGATTGTGATTCTGGTCGTCGTGGGTTCGAGTCCCATCAGCCACCCCAAAACATCCTGAAACGCGCCCGTCTTCACGACGGGCGCGTTTTTTTGCGTTTGCCAGTTGGAAGCGTTATTTTTTTGAATTAGAATTTTTTCTTTTCAAAATAGAGAAAGCAGGCCAAATGTCCTCTCTTGCCGATATCAATTCCCAGATCAAGAAGCACGACGAGCAGATCGCGCAATTGCGCAAGCAGGCCGAGGAGCTTCGCAACCAAGAGCGCGCCTCGGTGATCGACGACATCCGGGCGAAGATTGCGGAATACGGCCTGAGCGCTGCCGATCTCAAACTCGTGACGCGCGGTGCAGCCGGCAAGCGCTCCGGTGCAGCGCCCGCAAAGGCCGCCGTCAAATACCGCGGTCCGAATGGCGAGGGTTGGTCGGGTGGTCGTGGTCGCAAGCCGCGTTGGGTGACCGAAGCACTGGCTGCCGGCAAGTCACTCTCCGACTTCGAAATTTGAGCGACGCCCCGGCCTCAAAAGAAAAGCCCGCATCGCGGGCTTTTTCAATGGTGCACCGCCATCGAGTGGCGATCTGCGTGAGCCGTGTCAGTTCACCATCACCAGCTTGCCCTTGACACCGCGTGAGCCCATGTGCGCATAGGCGGCCTTGAGGTCTGCCATGGGCATGGTGCTGTCGATCACGGGCTTGATCTTGCCCTGACCGTACCATTGGGCCAATTCGGCCATCATTGCCGCATTGGCCTTGGGTTCCCTTTTGGCAAAGTCACCCCAGAACACACCCACCAGCGACGCGCCCTTGAGCAGCATCAAATTCAAGGGCAGAGCGGGAATGGGGCCCGCTGCAAATCCAACCACCAAATAGCGGCCACGCCAACCGATCGACCTGAACGCGGGCTCGGCAAAGTCGCCGCCGACCGGATCGTAAATAACATCCGGGCCTTTGCCGTCGGTCGCTGCTTTGATGGCATCGCGGAAGCCGTTCGGCAAGGCATGCGTCGTGTAATTGATGGTGATATCGGCGCCGATGGACTTGCACAGTTCGCATTTCTCATCGGTCGATGCCGCTGCAATCACGCGGGCG
Source organism: Variovorax sp. dw_954 (assembly GCF_018449755.1). Classification (NCBI taxonomy): domain Bacteria; kingdom Pseudomonadati; phylum Pseudomonadota; class Betaproteobacteria; order Burkholderiales; family Comamonadaceae; genus Variovorax; species Variovorax sp. dw_954. Next base: position 174,264 of record NZ_JAAVVD010000011.1, read on the forward strand.
CCGGCGGCCTTGGCAATCTGTATTGCGGCCGTGCCGACGCCGCCCGCCGCGCCCAATACCAGCACGGTCTCGCCGGCCTTGAGTTGGGCCCGATCCATCAATGCATGCCACGAAGTGGCGTAGATCATGATGAAAGCGGCCGCATCCACATAGCCGAAGCCATCGGGCAAGGGCATGCATAGCGCGGCCGGCGCCAGCGTGTGCGTGCCAAAGCCGCCGGTGCCCGACAGGCAGGCCACGTTCTGGCCAACCTTGAGGTGGCTCACGCCTTCACCCACAGCCTGGACGACGCCGGCATATTCCGAGCCCGGCACGAAGGGCAGGGGCGGCTTCATCTGGTACTTGTTCTGGACGATGAGCAGATCGGGGAAGTTCAGGCTGGCAGCCTTGATCTCGATCAGCACCTGGCCGGGGCCGGGTTGCGGTGTGGGCAGTTCCTTCCAGGTCAGCGCATCGACGCCGATCGGGTTTTCGCAAAGCCATGCGTGCATGTCAGGCCTCCTGCCGGGCTGCCCCGAGGGAGGCTGCGGCCCCCTGGGGGGCAATGAATACACGAAGTGATGAATGTCGGGGCATAGGTTGAGTCTCCTTGGGGCGGCCATGATACGGTTGCTCTCCTTCGGCCCAATGTCTCTGGCGTGACCGGACGCAACCCTAGAATGCCCGCATCAACGCCATGAAAATTCTCATCTCCAACGACGACGGGTACCAGGCGCCCGGCATCGTCGCGCTGCACGCCGCACTGAAGGACATTGCCGATGTCGAGGTCGTCGCACCGGAGCACAACAACAGCGCCAAGTCGAACGCATTGACGCTGGCCGCCCCGCTCTATGTGCATGCTGCGCACAACGGCTTCCGGTATGTGACCGGGACGCCCGCGGACTGCGTCCACATTGCGCTCAAGGGCCTGCTCGGCTACCGGCCGGACCTGGTCGTCTCGGGCATCAACAATGGCGCCAACATGGGTGACGACACCATCTATTCAGGGACGGTCGGCGCGGCGATGGAGGCGTATCTCTTCGGCATCCCGGCCATAGCGTTCTCGCAGACCGAAAAGGGTTGGGCGCACATCGATGCGGCGGCCGAGGTCGCTCGGCGATTGGTGCTGCAGATCGAGCGCGAGCGCATGCTCGAAGGGCCTGCCTTTCTGCTGAACGTGAACGTGCCGAACCTGCCCTTCGCCGAATTGCAGGCTACCAGGGTTTGCCGGCTCGGTCGGCGTCATTCGGCGGAGAAGGTCATCACGCAAGACAGTCCGCGCGGCGAAACCATGTACTGGATCGCCGGTGCCGGCAGCGCCAAGGACAGTGGCGAAGGCACCGACTTCCATGCCACATCGCTTGGGCATGTCGCGCTGACGCCGTTGCAGATCGACCTGACCGATCACGCAAACCTCGGCGCCTGGCGCGACGCGGTTGCCCGTCTCACGAACTGATGGCCACGCAGCGTCCGAGTTTCCCGGTCCGGCTCAAGCCGACCGCTTCCGCGGCCACGCAAGGCCGCACATCCGCGGTGCCGGTGCGGCCCGCCGTTCTCAGCAGCACGCCGTCGATGGCGTCGGACGCGGTGCGCGCCCGCATGGTGCAAAGGCTTGCGGCGCAAGGCGTCGCCGACACGCGCGTGTTGCGCGCAATGGGCTCCGTCGAGCGCCACCGTTTTGTTGACAGTGCGCTGGTCAACCAGGCCTACGAGGACACGAGCCTTCCGATCGGCCTGGGCCAGACCATCTCCAAGCCGAACGTCGTCGCCCGCATGATCGAACTGCTCCTGGGCGCGCCTGCCCTGAACGGCAAGCCGAGCGATCGGCTCGGACGCGTGATGGAGATCGGCACCGGATGCGGCTACCAGGCTGCCGTGCTGAGCCATGTCGCGAGCGAGGTCTACAGCATCGAGCGCCTGCGCGGCCTGCACGAGAAAGCGCGCGCCAATCTGCGCCCGTTTCGCATTGCAACGGTGCACCTGTTGCTAGGCGACGGCATGATCGGTTACGCCAAGGGTGCGCCGTACGCAGGCATCATCGCGGCAGCGGGCGGCGAGTCAGTGCCGGAAGAATGGGTTTCGCAACTCGCGGTGGGTGGGCGTATCGTGGCGCCGACACACGCCATCTCGGGCGGACAAGCGCTCGTCGTGATCGACAAAACCGCCGGCGGCGTGCAGCGGCGCGTTCTTGAGGCGGTCCACTTTGTCCCCCTAAAATCGGGAATTGCTTGAAGGAAGAACTAATGCAGGGTATTGGCAATCGGAGCTGGGTCGCCGGCGTTGCGCTGGGGTTGACGCTCGTGATTGCGGGTTGTGCCACGCCACGCAGTCCCGCGCCCGTCGAGGACCGTGGCGTGATGACGAGGACGCCAGCAGCTTCCGTACCGGTTGTCCCCAACCCCGGTGGCTCGCCGTTGACCGTCGACCAGCAGGGTCGCCCGCTGGCTGGCATCGAGAACTACGGCAAGCCCGGGTACTACGCGGTGCGTCCCGGTGACACCATTCGCCGCATCGGCATGGACACCGGACAGCGCTGGCAGGACATCGCGCGCTGGAACAACCTTGAAAACCCCGATCAGATCGAAGTAGGCCAGGTGTTGCGCGTCATCCCGCCACCAGGCGGTGGTGCTACAGCGCCGACATCGGTTGCAGCGATCCCCTCGGCCGCCACGACGGTGCCCAGCACGACGACGGCCGCCGCCCCTGCCGTCGCGGCCACGGGGGCCGCGAGTGCCGCCGCCATCGCTGCGACTGCGGCTGCCGCGGCGCCCGCGCCAGCCAAGCCGCCTGTCACGACATCGTCAGTCGCCCCCGCGGCGGCGGCTTCGGGCGACGAGGACGTGGGCTGGATCTGGCCGGCCCAGGGCAGCCTGGTCGCTGGCTTCGACGAGGTCAAGAACAAGGGCCTGGACATTGCCGGCAAGGCCGGCGAGCCGGTGCTTGCGGCCGCTGATGGTCAGGTGGTGTATGCGGGTGCCAACCTGCGCGCCTATGGCAACCTGATCATTCTCAAACACAACAGTACCTACCTCACGGCGTACGCCCACAACCAGACGCTGCTGGTGAAGGAAGACCAGACGGTGCAGAAGGGCCAGAAGATCGCGGAGATGGGTAACAGCGGGACTGACCGCGTCAAGTTGCATTTCGAGATCCGCCGCCAAGGCAAGCCGGTCGATCCGGCCCGCTACCTGCCGCCTCGATAGCGACGTGCGCCCCGCCCCGGTCGAGCACAGGGGCGAGAGGCGACGGATTGCCAATGTGATCTCGCACAACGCCTGCGGATGCCGCTGGCTTGGAGGGAACAGATGGAGTCCCAAAGCGACGAGGACCCGCAGCGCCTCGCGGGTCAGGAACCCTTGCCGGGGCTTGAAGGTGGCGACTCGCTGACGCGCTACCTGCGTGAAGTCCGGCGCACGCAGCTCTTCACTTCCGCCGAGGAATTCCAGACCGCGTGCGCGGCCCGCGCGGGCGACTTTTCGGCGCGCCAGTCGATGATCGAGCACAACCTTCGGCTGGTCGTCAACATCGCCAAGGGCTACCTGGGCCGCGGGGTGCCGCTTGCCGATCTCATCGAAGAGGGCAACCTCGGGCTGATGCACGCCATCACCAAGTTCGAGCCTGAGCGTGGCTTTCGCTTTTCGACGTATGCGACATGGTGGATACGCCAGTCGACCGAGCGTGCCGTGATGAACCAGGGTCGCGCGATCCGCTTGCCGGTGCACGTGGTGCGGGAACTGCAGCAGGTGCTGCGTGCGCGGCGATCACTCGAAGGCGATCCCGATTTTGCCGCGCGTCGCCCTGAGGGCGTCCGCGTCGAAGACATCGCCGCGCTGCTTGGCCGTGACGTGCAGGAGGTGAGCGATCTGCTGGTGTTGGCCGAGACGCCGCGCTCGCTCGGCGCCGGCGGCGAGCATGGCGGCGAAGACGGTTTCAGCCTGGCTGACACGATTCCCTCCGATGACGAAACAACTGATCCGTCCGGCGTGACGCAATCGCATGAAGTCGAGCGGTTGCTCGACAACTGGATCGAGACGCTCAGCGGCCGCGAGCGCGAGGTGCTGGAAGGTCGCTACGGCTTGCATGATCGAGAGCCTGAAACGCTCGAAGTACTGAGCGTGCGTCTCGGCCTCACGCGCGAGCGCGTGCGCCAGATCCAGAACGAGGCGCTGGCCAAGATGCGCCGCCACCTGACGCGCGCAGGCATTGGGCGCGACGCACTTTTTTGAGGCGACGACGGACCCGGCGCCGCGCGGTGCGCCAGTACCCCCTTGCTGCGTCGAGCCGATGACAGTGCATGCGGCGCTGAGACAATCGGCGCATGACAACAGAAACAGCAGAGAAGAAGGCGCCGCCGTCCCCCGATGAGTGGCTGCAAGTCGAGTCCCTCGACCTGGACGCGCAAGGTGTCGCACACAAGTCCGATGGCAAGGTGGTTTTCATCGAAGGCGCATTGCCTTTCGAGGAAGTGCAGATCAAGGTCTTGCGCAAGAAAAACAACTGGGAGCAGGGCGTGCTCACCGCATTGCAGCGCGAGTCTTCGCAACGCGTGCGCCCCGGCTGCCAGCATTTCGGGCTGCATGCCGGCGCATGCGGCGGTTGCAAGATGCAGCACCTCGACGCCGCCGCCCAGGTGGCCGTCAAGCAGCGCGCGCTGGAAGATGCGCTGTGGCACCTCGGCAAGGTCAAGCCGGACAACATGTTGCGACCCCTGGAAGGGCCATCGTGGCACTACCGCTACCGCGCGCGGCTGTCGGTGCGGCACGTGATCAAGAAGGGCGTGGTGCTGATCGGCTTCCACGAGCGCAAGAGCAGCTACGTGGCCGACATGACCGAGTGCCCGGTGCTGCCGAAACAAGTGAGCGACCTGCTGGTGCCACTGCGCGGCCTCATCGATTCGATGGAGGCGCGGCAGACCTGCCCGCAGATCGAACTGGCTTGCGGCGATGCGCCTGGTGGTACGACGCTCGGTGTGATCGCGCTGGTGCTGAGACACCTCGAGCCCCTGGCCGCAGCCGACATCGCACGACTGCGGGCCTTTGCGGCCGCGCATCCCGCCGTCCAGTGGTGGCTTCAGGCCAAAGGCCCGGAAACGGTCAAGCTGCTTGACGAAGGCGGTGCGACGCTGTCTTACGATCTGCCAGATTTCGGCATCAGCATGCCGTTCAAGCCCACCGATTTCACTCAGGTGAACCCGCACATCAACCGCGTGCTCGTCACGCGCGCACTGCGCATGCTCGGCGTGCGCCGCGAAGAGAGGGTGATCGACTGGTTCTGCGGACTCGGCAATTTCACACTGCCGCTGGCCACCTGTGCCGGCGAAGTGCTGGGCATCGAGGGCAGCGACACGCTGGTCGCGCGCGCCAACGAGAACTTCATGCGGAACCAGGCTGCCGCGCCCGCCGGCCGCCCGTTGAGCCCGACCCGTTTCGTCTCGCGCAACCTCTTCGAGATGACGCCGGAAATGCTGATCGCCGATGGCCGTGCCGATCGCTGGCTGGTCGATCCGCCGCGCGAAGGCGCCTTCGCGCTGGCCAAGGCGGTGGCCGAGTTGCACCAGCAACCCGAACGCCGCGGCGACTGGACACCACCGAAGCGCATCGTCTATGTGAGTTGCAACCCGGCCACCCTGGCGCGCGACGCGGGTCTGCTGGTGCACCAAGGCGGCTACCGCTGCAGCAGCGCGGGAGTGATCAACATGTTCCCGCATACGGCACACGTCGAGTCGATGGCTGTCTTCGATCTCGAATAGTCCGCGATGCAAATGGAAAAAGGGGCCGAATGGCCCCTTTTTCATGTGCGCTCCGAGAGCGCTCGATCAAGCGAGGCACCTCGCGGGCACCTGCGCAATTCAGTCGCGTTCGCCGCCGAAGATGCCCAGCAATGCCAACAGGCTCTGGAACACGTTGAACAAGTCCAGGTAGAGCGAGAGTGTTGCGCTGATGTAGTTGGTTTCCCCGCCGTCGATGATCTGCTTCAGGTCATACAGCATGTAGGCCGAGAAGATGCCGATTGCGGCGACCGAGATGGCCAGCATGCCGGCGGTGGATCCAACGAATATGTTGATGATCGAGCCGATGAACAGCACCATCACGCCGACGAACAGGAACTTGCCCATGCCTGAAAGGTCGCGCTTGATCACCGTCGCCAGGGAAGCCATCACGAAGAAGACGCCCGCCGTGCCGCCGAAAGCCGTCATGACGAGTTCCGGGCCGTTCTTGAAACCGAGCACCTGCGCGATCAGGCGCGAGAGCATCAGGCCCATGAAGAAGGTGAAGCCGAGCAGGACCGGCACGCCGGCGGCCGAGTTCTTGGTCTTTTCGATCGCGAACATGAAGCCGAATGCGCCTGCAAGGAAGACCATCAGCCCGAGCCCGCCACCGAGGCGCATGGTAATGCCGGTCTGTACGCCGATCCAAGCGCCCAGCACGGTGGGAATGAGGCTCAGGGCCAGTAGCCAATAGGTATTGCGCAGCACGCGCTGTCGCTCTACCTGCGGTAGCGCCTGGCCGTAGCCGGCAGCGACGTCGATGGAAGTGACGCGGTCGTTCATCTTGAAATGCTCCTTTGGTACTGCTGACTGCAGTTGGGCGCATTTTAGGGGTCTGCAAGGGGGGCTCAGCAAAAACCGCGCCGACCTGTCGCCGTTATGCTTGAGCGTTCACTTCGCAACATACATCGATCATGAAGACCAAGTCCTATCTCGAACTTGCCGACGTCAAGGCCATCGCCGCCGGTGCCGAGGCGGAAGCGCTCAAGAACAACTGGGCGGTGACCATCGCCATTGCCGATGACGGCGGCAATCTGCTGTGGCTGCAGCGCCTCGATGGCGCCAATGCCCTGTCGGCGCACATAGCGCCCGCCAAGGCGCACACCGCCGCCATGGGCCGGCGCGACAGCAAGGGCTACGAGGACATCATCAACGGCGGACGCACTGCCTTCCTGACCGTGCCGGCGCTGCACGCCATGCTCGAAGGCGGCGTGGCCATCGTCAAGGACGGGCAGGTGATCGGCGCGGTGGGCGTGAGCGGCGTCAAGTCGAATGAGGATGCGCAGGTCGCCCAGGCCGGCATCGCTGCCATCGGGCTCTGATTTCTCGCTGCCGCCATGCAAAACGCCGACCCCATGGTCGGCGTTTTCATTTGGCTGTCATCGTGAAAAAAAGCTTGGCTAGTCGGCGAACCGTTGGCTAGCAAAAAACGACCTTTGGAGAATTGCTCTCCTCGGTCGCCCCACGATGAAACTTGCCCGGGGCGGCAGGCCGGCCCTACTTGGTGAGGATCAGCTTGCCCAATTTGGTGGCTTGAAGTCGGTACAGCGATCCGTTGTGCAGGATGCCCACCGTCTTGTTACCTTGCAGCAGCGCCGCGCTTTCAACCAGCGGCACGGGTTTTTCGCCGGGCGCCACGCCTCGGCCATCTGACCGATCCAGCGACGGATGGCTCAGCACTGAAAAGGAGGTCAGGGTGGTTTGCATGGCGAGGACCTTTGCTGAATCGATAAGGTAATGATAATGATTCGCAATACATTTGTCAATCGAAATGATCGAGAAATGCAGTCGAGGGGCTCTTGACTACTTCGCGTCGGGTTCGGTGATGAAGCCGATCTTGCGCACGCCCGCCTCGCGCGCCGCAGACATCGCCTTGGCCACGCGCTCATAGCGGACGTCCTTGTCGCCGCGGATGTGCAGTTCGGGCTGGGGCTCTTTCGCGGCTTCTGCAGCGAGGCGCGGTTCCAGCTCGGCGTCGCTGACGGGCTGGTCGTTCCAGAAGTAGCTGCCGTCGGCCTTGATGCTGAAAACGATGTTCTCGGGCTTGGTCAACTCGCGCTCGCTGCTGGCGCGCGGCAGGTCGATGGCGACGGCGTGCTTCATCACGGGCACGGTGATGATGAAGATGATGAGGAGCACCAGCATGACGTCGACGAGCGGCGTCATGTTGATCTCGTTCATCACCTCATCGGGTTCGTCCTGGGTTCCGAAAGCCATGGCGCTCAGCCTTTCTTGAGCGGCAGCACGGTGGCCGGCTCGCTGCTCTGGACTCGGGCGCCCGTCACGAAGTAGGCGTGCAGGTCGTGGGCAAAGCTGTTGAGCTTGGTCAGCACGAACTTGTTGCCGCGCACCAGCGCGTTGTAGCCGAGCACGGCGGGAATCGCCACGGCCAGGCCCAGCGCCGTCATGATCAGCGCCTCGCCGATCGGGCCGGCGACCTTGTCGATGGTCGCCTGCCCGGCAGTGCTGATGCTCATCAACGCGTGGTAGATGCCCCAGACGGTTCCGAAAAGGCCGATGAACGGCGCGGTGGAGCCAACAGAGGCCAGGATGGCCAGTCCGGTCTGCAGGCGCGCGGTGAATTCGTCGATGCCGTTGCGCAGGCAGCGGGTGACCCAGTCGCTCACGTCCAGCGTGTCGTGCAGGTGCGCCTTGGTGTTGCGATGGTGCGCGGTCGCTTCGCGGCCCTCCAGCGCGAGGGCGCGGAACGGGTTGCTGTCGTCCTTGCCCAGCTTGTTCAGCGCGGTGGCGAAGTCTTCGCTGTGCCAGAAGTCTGACGAGCCGCGCGCCAGACGCTTGTAGCGAATGACGTCCAGCGCCTTGACCAGGATGACGATCCAGGACGCAAGCGACATGCCGATCAACAGCAGCGCAACGCCGCGTGTGACGATGTCGCCCTGTGCCCAGAGGTTCATCAGTCCAAATTGGGAATCCATGTGTTGCTCCAGATCTACTCGGGTTTCGTGAAATTGATGGGCGCCAGGAAGTAGCGCAGCGTTTCGTCGCTGGCGCCGGGGCGGTTCAGCGGGGTGATTTGGGACTTCAGGACGGCATCGCGCGCGGCCTGGTCCAGCCGTTCGTAGCCGCTGGATGTCCGGATTTCGGCGCGTTTCGGAAAGCCGGCGTTGTTGAAGTACACGGCGATGACGACGCGGCCGTATTCGCCCATGCGTGCGCTCATCCGGGGATATTCGCGGGGCGGTTCGCGCACCCACTGAACATCGCCTTCCGACAGGTTGATGATGCGTGGCGGCGCAGGTGGCGCGGGTGGAGGCGGTGCTGGTGGGGCTGGCGGCTCGGGGGCGGCGACCGGCGCGGGTGGCGGTGGCGGCTCGACCGAGCCGGTCGGCGCGTTGGGCGCAGGCGGCGCGGGCGTGCGAATGGCCTGCGGACGCGGCGGCGGCGGGGTCTTGGTGATCTCGCGTTTCACCTGGGGCGGTGGCGGCGGTGGAGGAGGCGGAGGCTCTGCCGGCTTGGGCGGCGCGATCAGCTCGCTGAGGATCTCGACCGGGATCACCACTTCGGCGGCCTTGCGGATCAACCCGGTCTGGAGCGCCCAGAGGGCAGCGAGATGGAACACCACCACGCCACTGGCGATGACGGCATTGCGGGACATCCCCGCAGGAGCATTGAAGCGGTCAGACACGTTCGATCTTTTCGACAAGATGGGCCGCGTGATGCGCCCGGATGCAGCAAACGAACCGCTAGGTTTTTCGAAGAATCCACCAGGCCGAGCCGGCCACGAAAATCAGGCTGCCGCCGAGTGTTGCGAAGAGTTCCATGACTTGCTGCCCTTGATGGAGTTGGCAAGCTGGATCACTTGTGCCTCGTCGCCGCGATGAATCGCGGCAACCGGATGCGAGGCGCTGCACTGCGCGACCAGATCGCGCGCACATCCTTCGCACTGGCCACATTGGGTGGCCACGCCAAGTTCGAATTGCACTTCGTCGAAAGTCATGCCGGCTCGCGCATGACGCGCGATTTCTCGGTCGGACACTCGGCGGCAGACACAGACGATCATGGCGAAGAGGCAGCGGTTGGCTGGCTGTTGGTGAAGACCTGATTATAAATACGAATCTCTCGCATTTGCAATAACTATGCGATTGGCGGGGTCGGGCCGGGCCTTCCGCGAGGCGCAACCACACGCTTCAGACTTCCGACCAGAGCCTCAGCAGGTTGTGGTAGTGGCCGGTCAGGGCGACCGTCTCATCGCATTCGCCGATGCGCGCGCGCAGCTTCTGGATCTGCTGGTCGAGCTCGAACAGCATGGCGCGCTGGTGGTTCTCGCGCACCATGCTTTGCACCCAGAAGAACGAGCACACCCGCGCACCCTGCGTCACCGGCTGGACGCGGTGCAGGCTGGTCGAGGGGTACACGATGAGGTCGCCTGCGGGCAGCTTGACCTCGTGCGTGCCGTAGGTGTCGACCACTTCGAGTTCGCCGCCTTCGTATTCCTCGGGTTCGCTGAGGAAAAGGGTGCAGGACAAGTCGGTGCGCAACTGCTCGCCGGTGCCGGGCACGGAGCGCACCGCGCCGTCCACGTGCAGGCCGTAGTGCTCGCCGCTTTCATAGCGGTTGAACAGCGGCGGCACGAAGCGCAGTGGCAGTGCAGCGGAGAAGAAGAGCTGGTTGCGCGACAGGGCCGTTAGCACGCTCTTGCCCAACTCGCGGCTCACGGAAGAGTGTTCCGGCAACTGGCGATTGCGCTTGACCCTCGCACCTTGCTCGCCGACGGTTTGCCGGCCGTCGACCCAATCGGTGGCCTGGAGCGCGGTGCGCAGGCCACGCACCTGCTCCGGCGTGAGCACATCCGGGACATGAAGCATCATTTTTCGGGGTACCTCACAAGAAGAAAAGGCCCCGGCGGTGAAGCCGGGGCCCGAGTGTCGCACCGCGTCCAGCGCAGTGCGTTGTGATAGATCAGAACGTGAAGTTGGCCATGATCCGGCCCGAGCGCGGCGTACCCGGCAGGTAGCGGTAGCCGCTCTTGTTGATGGCCCCGACGTATTCCTTGTCGGCCAGGTTGTAGACGTTCAGCTGAATGTCGACGTTCTTGTTGATGCGATACGACGCCATCGCGTCGAACACCCAGTAGGCGTCGACGTAGGCCGGTGTGCCGACGGCAGCGTCATAGCCGCGCGTGAGCTTGCCGTTGTAGCGCGCGCCGCCGCCGATCGTCAGGCCGAACGGAAACACGTAGGTGGTCCAGGCGCTGAATGCGTTCTTCGGCGTGTAGGCCACCACCGCGATGGTGTCCGCCACGTTGGTGGTGCCATCGACCTTCGTGTCCTGCGTGGTGAATCCGGCGCTCACGCCCCACGCATTGGTGATGGCGCCGGCCACGCCCAGTTCAATGCCCTGGACGCGCTTCTTGCCGGTCTGGTAGTAGACGGTCGGGTTGGTCGCGTCCTGCACCACTTCGTTCTTCACGTTGGTGCGATAGAGCGCGGCCGTCAGCGAGAGCTTGTTGTTCAGGATGTCCCACTTGGTGCCGACTTCATAGGTCTCCGCTTCTTGTGGCTTGAAGTCGGTGCGTGCGGCGCTGTTGCCCGTGCCGCTCGCTGCCAGGGCGAAGTTGGAGCCACCCGGGGGCTGGGCGCCGTTGCTGTAGCCGGCGTAGATGCTGCCGTTGGGGGCTGGCTTGTAGACCAGGCCGAGCTTGCCGGTAAGCAGGTTGTCCGACGTATTCAGGCTGGTCGGGACCAGCGTGCCCACGGGCAGCGACGGGAAGGTCGTTGCCGTCGAGAGCGTCCTCGCGTCGAAGTCGGTCTTGTAGTGCTCGTAGCGCAGCCCGCCGGTGAGCGACCATTGCTCGTTGAACTTCATGGTGTCGAACACGTAGCCGGCGACCGTCGTGGTCGTGCCGTCGCTGTCGGCGCCGCTGCGAAGGCGGTTGTAGCCTGTCACGTACGGCTGGGGCGCATAGAGGTTGGCGGCTGGCCAGAACCCGTTGTTGACGGGGCGGCCGTTGAACGTGGCGTTCGGGCCGAAATAGCCGAGCGCTTGCTGCTCCTCGCGCATCAGTTCGAGGCCGACGTTCATCGTGTGCGAGAACGAACCCGTGTTGAACCTGGTGCTGACGTTGGTCTGGTTGACCAGGATCGTGTTTTCCTGGTTCTTGTTGGTGGGCAGGTTCCGGGTGACGGTCCAGCCCAGGGGGTTGGCCGGATTCGGCGTGGCCAGGAAGCCGGTGGTCGGCAGCGGCGGAGGCAGCCCGTTGGCCGCGAGGCCACCTGCCTGGAACGAGGTCAGCATGTAATCCTGCGTCGTCTTGCCGTAGCGCGTGGTGTTGCGCAGCTTCGTGTCGGGCGTGAAGTCGTGTTCCACGCGTGCCGTGAACATGTCCGACTTCACCTTGTCGAAGTCGGAACTGGTGCCGTAGAAGTTGCTGGAGTCGACCGGCTGCGCGTAGTTCAGGAAAGTGCGGCGACGCGCTCCGAGCGACAGCGGATCGGGGTTGGTGTAGCCGGGCAGGCCGACGGTGGGAACGCCGCCGTCCGGGATGTTGTTCTGGTCGATGTGGACGTAGTCGAGGTACACGCGCGTCGGCGAGTTCAGGCCGAATGCCAGCGAGGGCGCAATGCCCCAGCGCTTGTTCTTGACGAAGTCGCGGCCGGCCACGTCGGTGTCCTCGGCGACCGCGTTCAGGCGGAAGGCGGCGCCGATGCCGTTCTCTCCGCTCAGCGACTTGTTCCAGTCGACGTTGCCGCGCTTGTAGTTGGCGCTGCCGAAGCCCAGCGAGCCGTAGAAGCTGTCTTGTGTTTGCGGCTTCTTGGTGATCATGTTGATGTAGCCGGTCGGCGCGGTGCGGCCGATGTCGACGCCAGCCGCACCCTTGACCACTTCGACCTGCTCGATGTTGAAGGTGTCGCGGGACACGGTGCCCAGATCGCGGATGCCGTCGACGAAGATGCTGCTGGAGGTGTCGAAGCCACGCAGGTAGATCGAGTCGCCGGTGCTGGTGTTGCCGTTCTCACCGAGGTAGAACGCGCCTGCGCCGGGGGTGTTGCGCAGTGCTTCGGTGAGCGTCGTGGCGCCTTGCTCGCGAAGGATCTGCTCCTTGATCACCTGCACGGTCTGTGGCGTGTCGACCAGGGGCGCGGTGAACTTGGGGTTGGCGGAGGTGTCGGCCTTGTAGTCGACAGCTGGGCCCTGGACCTGGATTTCCTTGAGGGTGCCGGTCGTCTGGGCGACTGCCGGCGAGGCAAACGCGACGAGGGTGGCTGCAGCGACGCTGCCAAAGGGGGGAACGGCACGCGCAACCGCGTGCTTGCGACTCTTGATGTACGCCATGAGAGAACTCCGGAATGAAGATGGGAAATCGTCTCGACTGGCGGGTCTGGCATTGCGCGGCCAAGGGCAGCAAGCAGATTAGCTGGGTCAGAGGGGCTGAAGCGCCCGAGGCCAAATGATAACCAATCGCATTCAGATTTTGTTCATCTAGTAGCAACTATTTCTGCGAAATGGCTCGCGCGTTGCATGACAGACACAATGCGTTAACCGGGAGGGTCCAGCGCGGAGTCAGTAGATGTCGCGTCGATAGCGTGCGGCTGCCACCATCGCTGCGAAGCGGTTCGTGCCGGCCACCTGACGCAGTGCGGCGTCGACATCGGTGGCCATGCCTTGCAGGCTGCCGCAGACGTAGATGGCGGCGCCGCGGTCGAGCCAGGCGTTGAGTTCATCCGCCGCCTCGAGCAGGCGGTGCTGCACGTAGTGCCGTTGGGGCTGGTCGCGGGAGAAAACCATGTCGAGCCGACGCAGCAGGCCTGCCGAGTGCCATGCCTCGATCTCGTGGCGGCACAGCCAGTCGTGCTCGGCGTTGCGCTCGCCGAAAAGCAGCCAGTTGTCGCCACACCCTGCCGCAGCGCGGGCGCGCAGATGGCTGCGCAAGCCTGCCAGGCCGGTGCCGTTGCCGATCAGCACCAAGGGACGCGCCACGTTATCGCCCAGCTGGAAGCTCGGATGAGGCTTGATTCGCAAGGACACCTGGCCTCCTGGCGCCAGCGTGTCGGTGAGCCAGCCCGAGGCAAGGCCCAGCCGGCCGTCGGCGCGCATTTCCTGGCGGACCAGCAATTCGATCGCGCCGTCCTCGGGAATCGAGGCGATCGAATATTCGCGCGGACGCGTCGGGTCGCCAGGCACTTCGATTTGCACCAGGTCGCCGGATTGCCACACGGGTGGATTGCCCTGTGGCGGTGCGAGCACCAGGCGATGGATCGACGTGCCGACGCTGCCCGGGTTGAGCAGTTCGCGCTCTGACAATCGCCACTGCGTGAAAGGCTGCTGGCTTTCCCCTTGATCGTCTTCCGCGAGCCCGAGCCGGGTGTTCCATTGCATCAGCGCCGCAGGATCGGCGTTGTCGACTTCGACGCATGCGAATTCGCGCTTCGCGCCCCTCGCGTGGAGCCATTCGTCGAGTTGCCGGCCGAAGCCGCAGAAGTTCTGATACTGCCGGTCCCCCAACGCCAGCACGGCATAGCGCAGGGAGGGCAGCGAGGGCAGGGCGCCAATGCCCGCCATGATCTTCTCGACGAAGAGGCTCGCGCCGTCGGGCGCATCGCCTTCGCCATAGGTGCTGGCCACGAACAAGGCGCGTGGTGCGGATCGCAACATGTCGGCATCGAGGGCATTGAGGGCCAACACGCGCACGGGTGTGCCAAGCGCATGCAAGCCCCTGGCGGTTTGCCACGCGAGGGCTTCGGCCTGGCCGGTCTGCGTGCCGAACAGCACCAGGGCGGGTGTTGCGCCGTTGCCCGCCAGTGCGCGGGCGGCTGCCCGGTCTGAGGCATGCCGGCGTTGCTCGCGCCACCAGATCGCGCCGCACAACGCTGCGTAGGCGAGCACGGTGCCGGCCGCCGCGGCGCCGCGAAGGGCATCGATGGTCATGGACGGTCCTGCGCTGCGCTCATTTCCAGGCCCGGGAAGTGTGTGCGGCCAAGCCGCCGGGTTCGCGCACAAGGAACAGGGCGGCGACTTTATGCGCGTCCGCAAAGGCAAGTCCATCGACGGGGCCGAGGACGGTGAGCACGGTGGCCAGCGCATCCGCATGCATGCATTCGGCGTGCATCACGGTCACGGAGGACAGCGCGTGACCTATCGGTTCGCCGGATCGCGGATCGATGGCGTGCGACCAGCGGCGACCGGCTTGTTCCCGGTGGTGCCAGCGGTCGCCCGATGTCGCGATGGCCATGTCGGCGAGGGCGATGGCCTGTGATGGCGCAGTGCCTTGTTCGGGCGCGGCGAGCTGAACAGACCATGGCCGGCCGCCAGGCCGGCGGCCAACGCCGCGCAGTTCTCCGCCGACTTCGACCAGGAAGTCCTTCAAGCCCAGCGCCTGCAGCCCGTCGACCATGTGGTCGACCGCGAACCCCTTGGCGATGCCGGAGAAATCCAGCGTGAGTCCGCCCGGCTGCGACAAGGTTCGGCCCTGTGCATTGAAGGAAAGACGGCGCCAGCCACAACGTGCCCGGGCCGCGTCTACGGCTTGGCGCGTGGGCGCCGGGGCGTCGGGGCTGGCATCGGGGCCGAATCCCCAGAGGGCCACCAGCGGCCCCACGGTCGGGTCCAGCGCGCCGCCGCTGGCTTCCGCCCAGTGCAGCGCACAGGCCAGCACGGTGGCGAACTCGGGCGCCAGCGCATGCACGCTGCCGGCGCGCGCGCGGCCATACAGGCTCAGGTCCGAATCGTGTTCCCAGTGACTCATCTGGTCGACCACCCGTCCGAGCGCGGCCTCGGCCGTCGCCCGCACCATGTCGAGCGCGAGCATGCGCGGATTGTCGAAACGCAGCGACCAGGTCGTGCCCATGCTGCGACCGGCCAGGGAATGCAGCGTGGCCGGGTCGGCCTGGCGTGGCGTGACCGCACCGGCGTTCGCGTAGCCGCCCGCGCGCCAGGTCGCAAAGGAAGGTCGCGGATTCAGGGCATCACTTCCAGCGTGGCCGCATAGCTCAGGCGGCGTTCCTTGGCTTGCGGCACCGAGGTCTTGTTGTCGCGCGTGTTGACGTCGAGCCAGTACATGCCGGCGGTCGGCCATGTCACGCTGAACTGGCCCTTGCCGTCGGTCTTGATCTTCAGGTCTTCGAGCTTGTCCCGGTATTGCGTGTTGCCCGCGGTCACGGTCACGTCGAGGTCCTTGGCCGGCTGGCCATCCAGATGGATCGTGAAGGTCGATTTTTCGCCCTTGACCAGGTCGGTCGGTGCAGCTGTCGAGATCAGTTCCAGGCCCTGGCCGATCGGCTTGAGCGGCGAGGGCTTGCCCACCGTGATGAAGGTCTCGATGCGGCCCATCGATTGCGTGATGTTCACTTCTTGCGCATCGGCCGGTATCTCCTTGCCGATGGATTCGGCCGTGCCGCGTGCGCGCTTCTGCTGGCCCGTGGCCTTGTCTTTCCACGCCGCGAACACGCCGGTGTTGAGCACGGCGATGCGGTAGGTGCCCGGCTGCGAGGCGTTCACGTCGAAAACGTTGCGTTGCTTCAGCTTGGCTTCGGACTCGGGCTTGAGGGCGCTGCCGTCGGGTGCGGTGATCTGCAAGCCTTCGAGGCGCAGCGGGTTGTGGTTGGCGACGAACAGGTCGTTCGACACAGCCGCATCGATCGTCACGATGTCGCCCTTCGACAGCACGGTGGTCGACGGCAAGAGCCAGGCGTTGTGCGCCTGGGCGGTGCCCAGTGCGGCGGTAAGTGCGATGGCAAGCAGGGAAGTCTTCATGGTGGCTCCTTTGGAAGGGTGCGCTGTCAGGGTTTGAGTTCGAGCTTGATGCCGCCGAGTTCGTCCTTGCCAGTGGCGGCGAGCGGCTGCGCCGACGTGGGCGGCCATTGGAAGGGGATGCTCACGACCTCGCGGCCGCCTTGTTCGCGCGCGGCCTCGACCACGAACTTGTAGGCGCCCGGCGCCAGCTTGGGCAAGGCGGCCGAGCCTTCGCTGGCGTTGATCTGGTGCGTGCCGGCGGGCTTGGTCGCACCGGTGATGCCATCGACCGGCACCGCCAGTTCACGCCCGCCCCGCCGCCACCACTGGCGCAGGTCCTTCAGCCACTTGGTGCCTTCGCCTTCGGGGTTGTTGGTCTTGACGCGGATGTCGTACCAGACGCTGAGCGTTGCGGCGACGGTGTTGTCGGCTCGTTCGATCCAGGCGGCGACATAGGGCCGGTGGTACTCGGCCACGTTCAGGCGCGGCACCTCGATGCTGGCGCCGAGCCCAGCCGCGAACGCCGGAGCGCCGAACAGTGCGCCGAGCGCGAGGGAATAACGGACTTTCACGAAGCAACCTCGTTTCTCTGGAATAAAGTCAATGGATCAGGAGGAGCGCGAGCAGCATCGGGATCACCAACCCCATCCCGACCATGGGCCAGGTGAAGGGGCGATTGCCGGCGTGCATCTTCAGGATGAACAACCCGGTGATGGAGAAGACCAGCGTGGCCGCCGCGAAGATGTCGATGAACCAGCTCCAGGCCACGCCGGTGTTGCGGCCCTTGTGCAGGTCATTGAAGTAGGAAAGCCAGCCGCGGTCAGTGCGCTCGTACTCGACCTCGCCATCTCCCAGGTTGAGGCGCAACCAGGCGTCGCCGCCGGGGCGGGGGAGGGAGAGATAGATCTCGTCGTCCGACCACTCGGCCTGCTTGTCGGCGGTGTCGATGGCCCAGCGCTCGTGAAGCCAGCTCTGCAGGTCGGGTGGCAATGGGGCCTTGCCTTTGGCGCGCTGCTTGACCTGCTCCAGTTGTGCTTCAAGCGTGGCGAGCAGCGGCGCCTCGACGGTGCCGCGCTGCGTCTGGACGATGGGCCTGGCCTCGATTTGCGCCGAATGATTCAGCGTGAATCCGGTGATGCCGAAGAGCAGGAGGCCGATCAGGCAGACCGCAGAACTGACCCAGTGCCACTCGTGCAAGGTCTTCAGCCAATAGGCTCGGCGGCGGTTGTCAGGAGGGCCACTCATCTCGTGGTGCGGGGTCGAATCAGCATGGAAATGCCGGCGATTCTAGCCACACAGATGAGAATGAATGTTATTTACACGTAAAGTCCGGGCATGAAAAAGGGGCCGAAGCCCCTTGGTAGTCCAGCCTCTTGCGGGGCGGGCTGTAGTTCAGCTCGCTTCGCCCATCTGGCTCTGCAGGTAGTTCTGCAAGCCGACCTTTCCCACCAGGTCGATCTGGGTTTCGAGGAAGTCGATGTGCTCCTCGGTATCGTCCAGGATCTTTTGCAGGAGGTCGCGCGATACGTAGTCACGCACCGACTCGCAATGCGCGATGCCGGCCTTGATGGTGGCTTGTGCACCGGTCTCGCTCTTCAGGTCGCAGTCCAGGATTTCCGGCACGTCTTCGCCCACGTTCAGCTTGCCGAGGTCCTGCAGGTTGGGCAGGCCATCGAGCATGAAGATGCGGTCCATGAGCCAATCGGCATGCTTCATTTCGCCGATCGATTCTTCGTATTCTTTCTTGGCCAGCTTGTCCAGGCCCCAGTGCTTCAGCATTCGGTAGTGCAGGAAGTACTGGTTGATGGCGGTCAGCTCGTTCTTGAGCTGCGCTTGCAGGTGTTCGATGACTTGAGGGTCGCCCTTCATGGTGTTTTTCCTTCTTGTAGAACCCGGGATTGTGCGAGTTTGTTCACACTGCATGCAAGGTGCGTTCCACAAGGCCCCGTGTTGACACTCTGCATGCGTTTGATCGTGATAGGCGTTCGCATTGGCGTCTCATAGTTGAGACGGCAGCGCTTAATAGTTAGGACCTATCAAAATGCGAAAGTGAATTGGGTATACTCATGGCTCACCCTTTTCATTCACGTCTCTCGATCAAGGATTCCAGGCATGTCTCTTATCAACACCGAAATCATTCCCTTCAAGGCGACCGCTTATCACAACGGCAAGTTCGTGCCGGTGAGCAACGAAAACTTCAAGGGCAAGTGGTCGGTCGTGGTGTTCTATCCGGCGGACTTCACTTTCGTCTGCCCGACCGAACTGGGTGACCTGGCCGACAACTACGCTGAATTCCAGAAGCTGGGCGTCGAGATCTATGGCGTGTCGACCGACACCCACTTCACGCACAAGGCCTGGCACGACACGTCGGACACGATCCGCAAGGTGCAATACCCGCTGGTCGGCGACCCGAGCGGCCAACTGGCTCGCGCCTTCCAGGTGATGATCGAAGAAGGCGAAGACGCCGGCCTCGCCTATCGCGGCACCTTCGTGATCGACCCCGAAGGCAAGATCAAGACCGTTGAAGTGCACGACAACGGCATCGGCCGTGACGCCGCCGAACTGCTGCGGCGCGTGAAGGCTGCCCAATACGTTGCGGCCCACCCCGGCGAAGTCTGCCCGGCCAAGTGGACGGAAGGCGCCGAAACGCTGAAGCCTTCGTTCGACCTCGTCGGCAAGATCTAACTCGCCTCTGCGACGAAGCCCGGGCGCTCGACTGGCCCCCGGGCTTTTTTGTTCCCAATCAATCCTTGAAAGTGAATTCTTCATGCTCGACGCAGCCACCAAAGCCCAGCTCAAAAGCTATCTCGAACGCGCCACGCAGCCGATCGAAATCGTCGCCTCGCTCGACGACGGCAAGGCGTCGGCGGATGTGCTGTCGCTGCTGAAGGACGTCGCTGAAGTCTCGCCGCTGGTCAAGCTGACCGAAAGCCGCGACGACGACCATCGCAAGCCCTCGTTCTCGATCAATCGTCCGAGCGAGAACCACGGCCCGCGTTTTGCCGGCCTGCCGATGGGCCATGAATTCACGTCGCTGATCCTTGCGCTGTTGCAGGTCGGCGGCTATCCCCCCAAGGTCGAGCAGGCCGTGCTCGACCAGATCCGCGCGCTCGATGGTGATTTCGAGTTCGAGATCTATGTTTCGCTGACGTGCCACAACTGCCCGGACGTCGTGCAGGCACTGAACCTGATGGCCGTGCAGAACCCGCGTATTCGCGCCACGATGATCGAAGGCGGCACCTTCCAGCAGGAGGTGAAGGAGCGCCAGGTCATGGCCGTGCCGACCGTGTTCCTCAATGGCACGGAATTCGGCCAGGGTCGCATGAGCCTGGAAGAGATCCTCGCGAAGATCGACACCAGTGGCGTCGAGCGCGAGGCGAAGAAGATCGCCGGCAAGGATCCGTTCGATGTGCTGATCGTGGGCGGTGGGCCCGCCGGTGCGGCCGCAGCGGTGTACGCCGCGCGCAAGGGCATCCGCACCGGTGTCGCA
Source organism: Variovorax sp. dw_954 (assembly GCF_018449755.1). Taxonomy (NCBI): domain Bacteria; kingdom Pseudomonadati; phylum Pseudomonadota; class Betaproteobacteria; order Burkholderiales; family Comamonadaceae; genus Variovorax; species Variovorax sp. dw_954. The sequence continues at coordinate 194,189 of NZ_JAAVVD010000011.1, forward strand.
TCGGAGCGCTTCGGCGGCCAGGTGCTGGACACCATGGGCATCGAGAACTTCATTTCGATCAAGGAAACCGAAGGACCGAAATTCGCCCATGCCCTGGAAGAGCACGTACGCGACTACGACGTCGACATCATGAATCTGCAACGCGCCAAGGCACTGGTGCCGGGCAAGGAATTCATCGAGGTTCAGCTGGAAAGCGGCGCCTCGCTGAAGAGCAAGTCCATCGTCATCTCGACCGGCGCACGCTGGCGCAACATCAACGTGCCCGGCGAGCACGAGTTCAAGAACAAGGGCGTGGCGTATTGCCCGCATTGCGACGGGCCGTTGTTCAAGGGCAAGCGCGTGGCGGTGATCGGCGGCGGCAACTCGGGCGTCGAGGCGGCCATCGACCTGGCCGGCATCGTCGGCCACGTCACGCTGATCGAGTTCGACACGCAACTGCGTGCCGACGCGGTACTGCAACGCAAGCTCAAGAGCCTGAAGAACGTCGACATCTTCACCAACGCACAGACCACAGAGATCACTGGCGACCAGAAGGTCACTGGCTTGATCTACAAGGACCGCGCGACGAGCGAGCTGAAGACGGTGCCGCTGGAAGGCGTGTTCATCCAGATCGGCCTGGTGCCCAACACCGACTGGCTCAAGGGGACGGTCGAGTTGTCGAAACACGGCGAGATCATCGTGGACGCCAAGGGCCAGACTTCGGTGCCGGGCGTGTTCGCTGCGGGCGACGTGACGACGGTGCCGTTCAAGCAGATCATCATCGCGGCGGGCGAGGGCGCGAAGGCGGCATTGAGTGCGTTCGATCACCTGATCCGCACGTCGGCACCGGCGGAAGAACCCGCGACGGCGAAGGATCTCGCGGTCGAATCAGTTGTCTGAATGAGAACGATTCGCATATAATCTGCGGCCCGGGCACATATCGCCCGGTCCACCGCCAGCCAGTCCCCGGCGCGCACGCGCGCCCGTCCAGCGAGCAGTTTCACGACGACTGTTTCCCTGGACCTTTTGTGCCCACTCACTGCGCCCCTGTATTCCGTCTCCGCCCCTTGACCCTGCTGATCGCCTGCGCTTACGCCGTGGGCGCCTCGGCCCAAGACAGCCCGCGCACGTCCGTGCTCAAGGAGGTCGTCGTCACCGCGACGCGCTCCGAGCAGAACAAGGACGACCTGCCCGCGACCATCGAGGTGATCGATCGCAAGACCATCGAGTCGGAGCAGATCAACGACATCCGCGATGCGGTGCGCGACGTGCCGAACGTGTCGGTCAAGCGCGCACCGGCCCGCTTTGGACTCGCGCTCGGCAACACGGGGCGCGACGGCAATGCCGGCTTCAACATCCGCGGGCTCGACGGCAACCGTGTGCTGCTGCTGACCGATGGCGTGCGCACGCCGCGCAGCTATGTGTTCAGCGCCAACGCCTTCGGGCGCGACTATTTCGACGTCAACCTGATCGAGCGCATCGAGATCGTCAAGGGCACGGTGTCGGTGCTCTATGGCTCCGACGGCCTGGCGGGACTGGTCAACTTCATCACGCGGGAACCGGCCTCGTACTTGCGCGACGGCAAGACCTTCGGCGGCAGCGCCAGCATTGCGTACAGCGGTGATGACGACGGCTGGAACACCGGCGTGACCTTGGCGGGCAAGCCAAGCGAGACAGTGCAATGGTTGCTTTCTGCAAGCGTCGGCCGCACGAATGAACTCGAGAACATGGGCCAGAACTACTCGGCCAACACCGACCGCACGGCCCCCAATCCGGAGCGCGACAAGAACCAGGGCCTGCTGGCCAAGGTCATCCTCACGCCAAATGCCGCCCAGCGCCACACCTTCACGCTGGAGCACGTCGACAAGACGGCGAAGTACGACCTGCTGTCGGGCCTTTCGAAGCCACCGCTCAATTCGACTTCGGTGATCGGGCTCGACGCCAAGACCGACATGCAGCGTGACCGGCTCACGTGGGACGGCCGCGTGCGCGTCGACACCGCGGTGGCCGACAACCTGCAAGCGGTGGTGAGCTACCAGAAGGCCAAGTCCCGCGAGTACATCTTCGAAAACCGCCTGTCCGCTGCCGACCGCTCGCGCGACGTGACCTTCGACGAAGCCACCTGGCAACTCAACCTGCAAGCCGGCAAGGCGATCCCCATGGCCAACGGCTGGGGTCAGCGCATCACCTACGGCGCCGATTACATCCGCACCGATGTCGAAAACCTGCAGACCGGCCTGACGCCGCCGGCCGGCGAAACCTATCCGCTCAAGCGCTTCCCGGACACCCGCGAGACCAGCGCCGCCCTCTACATCCAGGACGAGTTCATCCACGACCGTTGGAGCATCACGCCCGGCGTGCGCTACGACCGTTTCGACCTCGACGCGGACCAGGCCGGCTTCAACGCCACCGCCGTCTCGCTCAAGGGTTCGGCCGTGTCGCCCAAGCTGGGCGTGCTGTTCCATGCGACGCCGGACCTGGCGCTGTACGGCAACTACGCCTCCGGCTTCAAGGCGCCCAATGCCTTCCAGGTCAACAACTTCTTCGAGAACGTGATCCAGGGCTACAAGACGATTCCCAATCCGAATCTGAAGCCCGAGAAAAGCCAGAACTTCGAACTGGGCCTGCGCGGCCGCACCGGCATCTTCCGCTTCGAGGCCGCCGCCTTCACCGGCGACTACAAGAACCTCATCGAGAACGACAGGCTGGTCGGCGGCCGCGGCATCCCGCGCATCGATCCGCTGATCTACCAGTCCGTCAACATCGGCCGCGCGCGCATCAGCGGCTTCGAATTGAAGGGCGAGTTCGACTGGCGCGAAGACGGCACCGGCATCTCGATGCCCTTCGCCTACGGGCAGACCAAGGGCACCGATCGCACCAACGGACGGCCGCTCAATTCGGTCGACCCGCAGAAGTTCAACGTCGGCCTCAGGTACACCGCGCCGACCTGGAACGTGCGGCTAGACGCGGTCTACCATGCGGCCAAGAAGCGTTCCGATGTCGACCCGACGGAAGTCGCGACCGGCCTGCAGTTCCTCACGCCATCGGCGACCACGCTGGACCTCAGCGCCCAATGGAGCATCCGAAAGGACTTGCGCCTCAACATGGCCATCGTCAATCTCACGGACGAGAAGTATTGGATGTGGAGCGACGTTCGCGGCGTCACACAGACCTCGCCCATCCGCGACGCCTACACGCAGCCGGGCCGCCATCTCAACGTCACGCTGGTGGCGGACTTTTGATCTTTGAACAACAAAGGAACCACACGATGAACCTGCAAGAGATTCGAGAACGCTTCGCCGTCCTGCGCGCCGAGGGCAAGCGCCACAAGGATGCCGCGGAGGCGATGGGCCTGAGCGAGGGCGCAGCCATCGCGGCCCACGTCGGCGCGCACGAGGCGCCGATCAAGTCCGTGCCCCTGCGAGGCCCCTGGCTGGACCTGTTGCAGGCGCTGGAACTGTGCGGCCCGGTGCTTGCGCTCACGCGCAACGCTTCGACGGTGCATGAGAAGACCGGCGTCTACCAGAACCTCTCGGGCAGCGGCCATGTCGCGCTGGCGCTCGGTGAAGACATCGACCTGCGCATCTTCTTCAATCAATGGCACGCAGGCTTCGCGGTGACCGAGGGTGCGAGCCTGAGCCTGCAGTTCTACAACGCGCATGGCGTTGCGGTGCACAAGGTTTTTGCACGCGATGCCACGGACCGCGATGCGCTGCAATCGGTCATCGACGCGCATGCGGAACCGGGGCAAGACGTCCTGTTCTCTCCCGCGGATCCGAAGCCTGCGCCGCGCGCCGACAGCGCGATCGACGCCGCCGCCCTGGCCGAAGCCTGGGGCGCCATGCAGGACACGCACGAGTTCTTCGGCCTGCTGAACAAGTTCGAGGTCGAACGCCAGCAGAGCTTCCGCCTCACCCAGGGCACGTTCACGCAGCGCGCCGAAAAGACCGCGGTGCGCGACCTGCTCAACGAGGCGGCCTTCGACGGCACGCCGATCATGGTGTTCGTCGGCAGCCCCGGCTGCATCCAGATCCACACCGGCCCCGTCGTGCGCGTGGAGCCGATGGAGATGCGCGGCATGCAGTGGCTCAACGTGCTGGACCCAGGTTTCAACCTGCACATGCGCGAGGACCTGATCGACGCGGTGTGGATCGTCGAGAAGCCGACCAGCGATGGCGTGGTGACTTCCGTGGAGGCCTTCGACCGCGAGGGTGGGTTGATGGCCATGTTCTTCGGTGCGCGCAAGCCGGGCGTGCCGGAGCGCGAGGCCTGGCGCGAGATCGTGCGCAAGCTGCCGCGGATGGAGGTGGTCGCATGACCAATCTCAAGACCGTGGAGATCAAGGCCTTCCTGCCCGCGAAGGACTACGCGCTGTCGCAGCGCTTCTACCAGGACCTGGGCTTCACCATGGCATCGGACGGTGGTGGCGTCTCCTACTTTCACTACGGCAACTCGAGCTTCCTCCTGTGCGAGTTCTACGTGCAAGCGTTTGCAGAGAACCTGTCGATGCACCTGCTGGTGGAAGACGTGCATGCCTGGTTCGAACAGGTGAAGGCCAGTGGCGTGGTCGAGAAGTACGGTGTGCGCCTCACGCCACTCGAAGAGCAGCCGTGGGCCATGATCGACTTCACGTTGGCCGATCCTGCGGGCGTGTGCTGGCGCATCGGCCAGAACATCGATCGAAAAACATGAGGAAGCCGTCGAATCTGCAGCGCCGCGACGTGCTTCGGGGCATCGCCGCATCGGCCGGGCTGCTTGCGCTGCCGGCGCTGGCGCAGGAGAAGATGCCGCGGCTCATCACCATCAGCGGCGCCATCACGGAGGTGGTCTACCTGCTGGGCGCGGAACGCCAGCTGGTCGGCACCGACACCACCAGCCTCTATCCGCAGGCCGCGCAGAAGACGCCCAAGGTCGGGTACATGCGCCAGCTCTCGGCCGAGGGATTGCTGTCGCTCAAGCCCGACGCGGTGATCGCGACGACCGAGTCGGGACCGCCCGTGGTGCTCGACCAGTTGCGCGGTGCCGGCGTCAGGCTGGAACTGGTCGAGGCCGATCACAGCTGGAGCGAGGTGCAACGCAAGGTGCAGGCGGTGGGTCGCGCGGCGGCGCGCGAGGCGCAGGCGCGTGAGCTTCAGGCGGGGCTCGACGGCGAGTGGAGCGAAGTGCAGAAGCGCGTCGCGGCGTCCACGGCGCGCAAGCCACGCGTGCTGTTCGTGTTGTCGCACAGCGCCAGCCCGCAGGTGTCGGGCGAGAAGACGGCAGCCCATGCCGTCATCGGATTCGCCGGTGGCATGAACTGCCTCGGCGGCTTTCAGGGCTACCGCCCGATGACGGCCGAGGCCATGGCCAGCGCGGCGCCCGACATCATCCTCACCAGCACGCAGAGCATCGAGGCGCATGGCGGCATCGACAAGTTCTGGGAGCGCCCCGAACTCGCCTTGACGCCCGCGTTCAGGAAGCGCGCGCTGGTCACTCGGGATGCCTTGCTGCTCCTCGGCTTCGGACCGCGACTGCCCGGGGCCATCGGTGAGTTGCACCAGCGGTTCCTCTCGGTATGAACGCCCGGCTATCGATGCGCGCCGCCATCGTGGGTGGCGGCGTACTGCTGGCAATGTCCGTCGCGCTGGGCGCCGCGTCGGGTGCCTACGCCATCAGCGTCTCGCAGCTCTGGCAAGTGCTCGCCGCAGTCTGGAACGACGCGGCCGACCCGTCGCCCCAGCAGCTGGTCTTCATGAACATCCGGTTGCCGCGGCTGCTTCTCGGCGTGGCCGCGGGTGCGGGCCTGGGCATGTCGGGCGCGCTGATGCAGGGCCTGTTCCGCAATCCGCTGGCCGACCCGGGCCTGATCGGCATCAGCAGCGGCGCGGCGCTGGCCGCCGGCGTGACCATCGTGCTCGGCGCCTGGCTGTGGCCGGTGCTGCCGCGCACGCTGGGGAGCTGGACTCTGGTGACCATGGCATTTGGCGGCGGCTTCCTGGTCACCTTGCTGATCTACAGCCTGTCGCGCAGCGAGGGCGGCACGCGCATGGCGCTGATGCTGCTGGCCGGCATCGCCATCAATGCCCTGGCCGGCGCGGGGCTCGGCCTGTTGAGCGTGATGGGCACCGATGAACAGCTGCGCAGCCTGCAGTTCTGGCTGCTCGGCAGCCTTGGCGGTGCGCGCTGGAGTGCAGTGATCCTCGTGAGCATGGTGGTTCTTGTCGCCTGCGCCTTTGCCTTGACGCTGTCGGCGCCGCTCAACGCCATCGCGCTGGGCGAATCGCAGGCCGCGTTGCTCGGTGTCGACGTCGAGCGCGTGAAGCGGCGCGCCATCGTGGTGACGGCCTTCGCGGTCGGCTCGGTGACGGCGACCACCGGGATCATCGGCTTCATCGGCTTGATCGCGCCGCATTGGGTGCGCATGGTCGCGGGGCCGGACCATCGGGTGGTGCTGCCGGCCTCGAGCCTGCTGGGCGCGGCGCTGGTGCTGGCGGCCGACACGGTGGCGCGCACCTTGATGGCGCCGGCTGAACTGCCGCTCGGCGTGCTGACGGCCTTCATTGGCGTGCCGATTTTCCTGCTGATGCTGCGCCACTTCCGGGATCGCGTATGACCTTGTCGTGTATCGCCGCAAGCGTGCTGATCGGCGCGAAGACCTTGCTCACGGAGTCCACGGTGCACCTGCATCCGGGTCGGGTCACCGCGATCCTCGGGCCGAATGGCGCCGGCAAGTCGACGCTGCTGTCATTGCTCGGCGGCCAGCGCCGGCCGACGCAGGGCGCGGTGCTGCTGGACGACCGGCCGCTGGACGCCTATCCGCCCGCGACGCTGGCCTTGCACCGGGCGCTGATGCCGCAGGAGAGCGCGGTCGCGTTCGACTTCAATGCGCAGGAGATCGTGGCGCTGGGCCGCTTCCCCCACCGACTGAAACCCGGCCGCGACGAAGACCAGATCATCGCCAGCGCAATGTCGCTGACCGACGTCTCGCCGCTGGCGCCGCGCATCCTCAACACGCTCTCGGGCGGCGAGAAGGCGCGCGTTCACATGGCGCGGGCGCTGGCGCAGCTCTGGCATCCGCGGCCCGACAAGGCGACCCGCTGGTTGCTGCTGGACGAACCAACCGCCGCGCTGGACATCGCGCATCAGCATGCCGCGATGCGCCTGCTGCGCGACTGGTCGGCCAAGGGGGTGGGCGTGGTTGCGGTACTGCACGACCTCAACCTGGCACTGCGCTATGCCGACGATGTGGTGGTGGTCCGATCCGGCCATTCCGCGATCCAGGGCGCGGCAGCGGGCGTGTTGCGGCCGGAGTTGATCGAGGAGGTCTGGGGCACCACCTGTCAGCCGGTGGCCGGCCGCGATGGGGCGGTCCAATACCTGTTCGGCTGAATTGCGCGAGTCGATGTGGCCATGCCATCCCGAGTGGGCGGGCATGGACCGGCGCTAGTACGTCAGCCGCTCCGGCCGCAACTCCTGCAGGATCGTCGTCGCGATTTCCTCGATCGACTTGGTCGTGGTCGACAGCCAGCGAATGCCGGCCCGCCGCATCATCGCCTCCGCCTCGGAGATCTCGTGCCGGCAGTTCTCGATGCTCGCGTAGCGCGAATTCGGCCGCCGCTCATTGCGGATCTGCGCCAGGCGCTCGGCCTGGATCGTGAGCCCGAAGATCTTCTTCTTGTGCGGCAGCAGGGCCGGTGGCAACTGCCGCCGGTCGAAGTCTTCCGGAATCAACGGGTAGTTGGCCGCCTTCAGCCCGTGCTGCATGGCCAGGTACAGCGAGGTCGGCGTCTTGCCGCTGCGACTCACGCCGACCAGGATCACGTCGGCGCCATCGAGGTCGCGATTGCTCTGCCCGTCGTCGTGCTGCAGGCTGAAGTCGATGGCCGCGATGCGCGCGTCGTATTCCTTGCTCTTGCTCACGTCGCTGAAGCGGCCGATGCGGTGGTTCGACTTCATCGCCAGTTCGATCTCGAGCGGCCGCACGAAGGTGCCGAACATGTCGAGCAGCATGCCCTTGCAGCCAGTCTCGATCACTTCGAGCACATCCATGTTGGCCAGGGTGGTGAATACGATGGGCCGCTGCCCCTCGATCTCGGCCGTGTGGTTGATGCGCCTGACGGCCTGGTGCGCCTTGTCGACCGTGTCGGTAAAAGGCAGTCGAACGTGGCGAGGCGTCAATTCGAACTGCGCCAGGACCGCGTTGCCGAAGGTCTCTGCGGTGATGCCCGTGCCGTCCGAAACAAAGAAAACTGTGCGAGTGTGCATGTTGGGTTGCCTTTGCTTGCGGCGCGCAGAAACGGTGCGGCGCCTACAATTCGGGCCAATTATGGGGAATCCGTTTCCCCCTGCCTCATTTCTCCCCATGCTCTCCGCGACCGCACCCAAAGCAACGACAACGATCGTGCGCCGCCGCCGGCATGGCCCAAAGGTTTTAACTTCTGGAGCTTTCCCATGTCTGACCTCTTTGAAGCGACCGCCCTGGTCGTTCCGTTTGAGAACCTGAGAATGACCGACGTCGAGTCGGTCGGCGGCAAGAACGCCAGTCTCGGCGAGATGATTTCCCAACTGCCGCAAGGCGTGCGCGTGCCTACGGGCTTCGCGACAACGGCGCATGCGTTCCGTCAGTTCCTGGCGCATGACGGCCTGGCCGACAAGATCAGCAAGCGCCTTGCCGCGCTCGACACCGAAGACGTGCGCGCACTGGCTGTGGCCGGTGCCGAGATCCGCGCAATGGTCGAGGCCCAGCCTTTCCCGGAAGACTTGCAAAAAGCCATTGCCGATGCCTTCGCCACGCTGAGCGCCGGCAACCCGCAAGCCAGCTTCGCCGTGCGCTCGTCCGCTACGGCAGAAGACCTGCCTGACGCATCCTTCGCCGGCCAGCAAGAGACTTTTCTCAACGTGGTCGGCATCGATGACGTGCTGCACAAGATGAAGGAGGTGTTCGCCTCCCTCTACAACGACCGCGCCATCAGCTATCGCGTGCACAAGGGCTTCGCGCATGACGTGGTCGCACTGTCCGCCGGCGTGCAGCGCATGGTGCGCTCCGACCTCGGCGCGGCCGGCGTGATGTTCACCATCGACACCGAGTCCGGCTTCGAAGACGTGGTGTTCATCACCTCCAGCTATGGGCTGGGCGAGACGGTGGTGCAGGGCGCCGTGAACCCCGACGAGTTCTACGTCCACAAGCCGATGCTCAAGGCCGGCAAGCGCTCGGTGATCCGCCGCAACCTCGGCTCCAAGTTGATCCAGATGGAGTTCGCCACGCCGGAGGAAAAGAAGGCGACCGGCAAGCTGGTCAAGACCACCGACGTGCCGACAGAGCAGCGCAACCGTTATTCGCTGACCGATGCGGACGTCGAGCAACTCGGCAGGTACGCGCTTGTCATCGAGGAACACTATGGCCGCCCGATGGACATCGAATGGGGGAAGGACGGCACCGACGGGCTGCTCTACATCCTGCAGGCGCGCCCCGAGACCGTGAAGAGCCAGCAGCAAGGCAAGGCCGAACAGCGCTACAAGCTGCTGGGCAAGGGCGCCGTGCTGGCAGAGGGCCGTGCCATCGGCCAGAAGATCGGCACCGGCCCCGTGCGCCTCGTGCACAACATCAGTGAGATGGACAAGGTGCAGGCCGGTGACATCCTCGTCACCGACATGACCGACCCGAACTGGGAGCCGGTGATGAAGCGCGCCTCCGCGATCGTCACCAACCGCGGTGGGCGTACCTGCCACGCGGCCATCATCGCGCGCGAACTCGGCATTCCGGCCGTGGTCGGCTGCGGCGACGCGACCGAGCTGCTGAAGGAAGGCACGCTGGTCACGGTGAGCTGCGCCGAGGGCGACACCGGCTTCATCTACGACGGCTTGCTCGAAACCGAAGTCACCGAGGTCACGCGCGGCGAGATGCCGCCGATCGACCTCAAGATCATGATGAACGTCGGCAACCCGCAGCTGGCTTTCGACTTCGCGCAATTGCCCAATCACGGCGTGGGGCTGGCGCGGCTCGAGTTCATCATCAACAACAACATCGGCGTGCACCCGAAGGCGATCCTCGACTATCCGAATGTCGACGTCGACCTGAAGAAAGCCGTGGAATCGGTGGCGCGCGGGCACGCGTCGCCGCGTGCGTTCTACGTCGACAAGGTGGCGGAAGGCATCGCCACCATCGGCGCCGCCTTCTGGCCCAAGCCGGTGATCGTGCGTTTGTCGGACTTCAAGTCGAACGAATACCGCAAGCTGATCGGCGGCTCGCGCTACGAGCCCGAGGAAGAGAACCCTATGCTTGGCTTCCGTGGCGCCGCGCGCTACGTGAGCGAGGAATTCCGCGAAGCCTTCCTCATGGAGTGCGAAGCGCTCAAGCGCGTGCGCAACGAGATGGGCCTGACCAACGTGCAGATCATGGTGCCCTTCGTGCGCACGCTGGGCCAGGCCGAGCGCGTGACAGGCCTGCTGGCCGCCGAAGGTTTGAAGCGCGGCGAGAACGAACTCAAGATCATCATGATGTGCGAGGTGCCGAGCAACGCCATCCTGGCCGACGAGTTCCTGCAGTACTTTGACGGCTTCTCGATCGGTTCCAATGACCTGACCCAGCTCACCCTGGGCCTGGACCGCGACTCGGGCCTCGAGCTGCTCGCCGCCGACTTCGACGAGCGCGATCCTGCCGTCAAGGCCATGCTGAGCCGCGCCATCAAGGCCTGCAAGGCGCAAGGCAAGTATGTCGGCATCTGCGGCCAGGGCCCCAGCGACCATCCCGACTTCGCGTTGTGGCTGGCAGAGCAGGGCATCGAGTCGATCTCGCTTAACCCCGACAGCGTGATCGACACCTGGAAGCAACTCGCGGCGCGCTGAAGGCCCGTCAGGCGGCCCGGGCTGAGGCGGGCCGGGCCGGGCGACACGCGCTGTGTTGCTCGCGCTACGCAATCGATCACACTGCGACGCTATTTGCCGCGACTGATTGTGTCAATTTGCAACTTGTTGCCAGTTTGGTGTCAGACTTCTATGTCATCAGGGAATGGAAGTCTGCCGTTTGCCATGGGCGCAAGACCCCGCACGGCTCCTGCGAATCAAATCGCGTGAGAGATAGCCATGATTCTCGTGAAGACCGAAGCCGGGCAACAGGCGTTCAGGGACCGGACGATCCGGCTTACGCCCCGCCAGCGCTCGGCATTCTTCCTTTGCGACGGCAAGCGCACCATCGAAGAAGTTCAAGCTGCCGGCGTGAACATTGCACGCGAAGACCTGGACGAGATGGTTTCGCTCGGCATGCTCAGGGCGATCAACGGCGTGACGCACGATGTCGTGCTGGGTGAGGTCGTCGCTTCGCCAGTCATCGTCACCGCTGAGGCGAGCAATGACGGTCGCTCTGCCCAGGACCGATACAAGGCTGCGTATCCGATCGCGACGCGCCTCTCCGGCAGCTTGGGCCTGCGTGGCTTCAGGCTCAACCTGGCGGTCGAAGGCACGTCCAGTTACGAGGAACTGCTCGCTTTGGCCCCCAGGATCCGCGCTGCCGTCGGGCCGGACAGGGCCGCGGAACTCGATAACGCGTTGGGAACCTGAGGCCGCTAAAACCGGGCTATAATAATCGGCTTTGCCTTGCCACACCGCGCACGACGCTGCGGGTGGCTTAACCCCTTCCCCAGGGAAGACCCATAAGGAGCGCCATGCGTCACTATGAAATCATTTTGCTGATCCACCCGGATCAGAGCGAGCAAGTTCCGGCCATGCTGGAGCGTTACAAGGGCCTGATCACGGCCGGCGGCGGCAAGATCCACCGCGTTGAAGACTGGGGCCGTCGCCAGTTGGCCTACCAGATCAACAAGCTCAACAAGGCTCACTACCTGTGCGTGAACATCGAGGCTGAACAAGCTGTGATGGCCGAACTGGAACACGCGTTCAAGTTCAACGACGCCGTGCTGCGCCACCTCACCGTCCAGAAGAAGAAGGCCGACACCGGTCCTTCGTCGATGATGAAGACGGTCGAGCGCGAAGAAGCCCGCAAGGCTCAACAGGCCGAATACGCTGCCGCCAACAACAACTGATGGCGTGAAGGCTGCCGCAGCCAACCAGGTCCGCCTGACTGCCTGCGTCGCCGAACTCGGAACCTTGCGATACACGCCTGCCGGATTGCCCGCCATCGACCTGAAGCTCGAACACGAGTCGACTGTCGAAGAGGCCGGAAAACCAAGGCAGGTGAAGGCGGCCCTCAAGGCCGTGGCGTTCGGCGCAATAGCCGAGCGACTCGCAAGGCAGGCGATGGGAAGTCTCTGGTTGTTTCAGGGCTTCCTTGCCACTCCGGGGAACGGCAAGCATCCGGTTTTGCACATCCAGGATTTTCAGCAAGATTAATTTTTCAGAGGTCCAACCATGGCCACGTTCAAGAAATTCAACAAAGACAAGCGCCCGAAGCGCAACACCCAGTCGCTGCTGTTCAAGCGCAAGCGCTTCTGCCGCTTCACCGTCGCTGGCGTCGAAGAGATCGACTACAAGGACATCGACACGCTGCGCGACTTCATCAGCGAAAACGGCAAGATCATCCCCGCACGCCTGACCGGCACGCGCGCGATCTACCAGCGCCAGCTCAACACCGCCATCAAGCGCGCACGCTTCCTGGCCATGGTGCCGTACAGCGACCAGCACCGCGTCTAAGGAGCCAGACACCATGCAAATCATTCTTCTGGACAAGGTCGTCAACGTCGGCGCCCTCGGCGACATCGTCAAGGTCAAGGACGGCTACGCCCGCAACTTCCTGATCCCTTCGGGCCGCGCCCGTCGCGCCACCGAAGCCAACAAGGCCGAATTCGCCGCCAAGCGCGCCGAACTCGAAAAGGCTGCGGCCGCCAAGCTGGCCGAATCGCAAGCTCAGGGCGAGAAGCTCGGTGGCACCGCCATCAAGCTGACGCAAAAGGCTGGCGTCGACGGCCGCCTGTTCGGCTCGGTCACCAACCACGACGTCGCCGAAGAGCTGAACAAGCAAGGCTACAAGGTCGTGAAGTCGCAAGTGCGCATGCCCAACGGCCCGATCAAGACCGTTGGCGACAGCACCGTGAGCGTTGCACTTCACACCGACGTGGTGGTCGACATCACCGTCACCGTGTACGGCGAAACCGCTTAAGTCACGCTGATCAGGGGCTGCCTTCGGGTGGCTTCGAACCAAAGGCCGCCTTCGGGCGGCCTTTGTCTTGTGGCGCGCAGGTTGTCCTTTGCGCTCCACCGAAATCCCACTGTTTATCCACAGCGTTATCCCATGACGCAAGCTGCCGTGCGCCTTAGCATGTCGGGTTGCAAGGAATTCCATGTCCGCCGTTTTTTCCTATGCCGACAATGACTCGTCGGCCGATCGCCAAGTCGCACAACTGCGCATCCCGCCCCATTCGATCGAGGCCGAGTCGAGCGTGCTGGGGGGGTTGCTGCTCGACAACGGCGCGTGGGATCGCGTCGCCGACCTGCTCGAGGAAGGCAACTTCTACCGCTACGAACACAAGCTGATCTACACGGCGATCAGCACCCTGATCAACGGCAGCAAGCCGGCCGATGTGATCACGGTGTTCGAGAACCTGCAGAGCCTGGGCAAGGCCGACGAGATGGGCGGCCTGGCCTATCTCAACTCGCTCGCGCAATACGTACCGAGCGCGAGCAACATCCGCCGCTATGCCGAGATCGTTCGCGAGCGCTCGATCCTGCGCAAGCTGGTGAGCGCGGCCGACGAGATCGCGACCAATGCCTTCAACACGCAAGGCAAACCGGTCGACAAGATCCTGGACGAGGCCGAGCAGAAGATCTTCCACATCGGGGAAGAGGGGACGCGCGGCAAGCAGGGCTTCCAGAGCATGGATTCACTCGTGGTCGAGTTGCTCGACCGCGTGACCGAGATGGCCGACAACCCGAACGACATCACCGGCATCCGCACCGGCTTTGATGAGTTCGACAAGATGACCTCGGGCCTGCAACCGGGCGACATGATCGTGCTGGCCGCGCGCCCGTCGATGGGCAAGACCTCGCTCGCGATCAACATCGCCGAGCACGTGGCGCTCAATGAAGGCCTGCCGGTGGCCGTGTTCTCGATGGAAATGGGCGCCTCGCAATTGGCGGTGCGCATCGTCGGCTCGATCGGCCGCATCGACCAGGGCCACCTGCGCACCGGGAAGCTCACCGACGAGGAATGGCCGCGCCTGACGGAAGCCATCGAGAAGCTGCGAACCATCTCGCTGCACATCGACGAGACGCCCGGCCTCACGACCAGTGAACTGCGCGCGAACTCGCGCCGGCTCGCGCGCCAGTACGGCAAGCTCGGCCTCATCGTGGTCGACTACCTGCAGCTCATGAGCGTGTCGAGCTCGATGAACGACGAGAACCGGGCCACGGCGGTGGGTGAAATCTCGCGCGGCCTGAAGATGCTGGCCAAGGAACTGAAGTGCCCGGTCATCGCCCTTTCGCAGCTGAGCCGCGGTGTTGAAAGCCGTACCGACAAGCGCCCGATGATGAGCGACTTGCGCGAATCCGGCGCCATCGAGCAGGACGCGGACTTGATCATGTTCATCTACCGCGACGACTACTACAACAAGGACTCGAAAGAGCCCGGTGTTGCGGAAGTCATCATCAGCAAGCACCGCAATGGCCCGACCGGCACGGTGAAGCTGGCGTTCCTGAAGCCGCTGACGAAGTTCGAGAACCTTGCCGGGTATGGCGGGCATGATTACTAGGGCGATGCCGTCCCTTCGGCCTGGTGATCTCCGCCAGCGCATGTGAACGGTTCTATCCGGCCACGTTGCGCTCGGCACGCACCTTGCGCATGAAGTCCGCCAGGGTCTTGCCGGGCTCGTCGTGGAAGCGTTGCGCCAACGGCTCGGCCATGTCGATGCGATCGACCCGGAAGCCGCGGAAGTCGTTGCGCATCTCGCACCAGGCCGAGAGCGTCCAGACCTTGCCCCAATAGAAGCAACCCAGCGGACGCACCGTGCGCTCGCTCGGCGCGTCGCTCAGGTCGCGATAGACCAGGTGCAGCTTCTGGCGCGAATGCACGGCTTCGCGCAGCGTCTGCAAGCGGGATCGCGTGGCGTCGTCGAGCGCCAGCGCCGGCGCATAGAGGGCGATGGCTTCGGCCGAGATGCGGGCCGCGGGCGGCAGTACCGACAGGATCTTGCCGAGCGCGCTTTCGATGTCGCGCGCCATCGCCGCGTCGACCCAGCTTTGCGCGAGGCGCGCGGCCGCCACGAGTGCGCTGGCCTCATCCTGCGTGAACATCAATGGCGGCAACTCGAAGCCCGCGCCAAGCCGGTAGCCGACGCCCGCCTCGCCCTCGATCGGCACGCCCTGATGCTGCAAGTCCGCCACATCGCGATAGATCGTCCGCTGCGAAACTTCGAGCCTTTGCGCCAGGAACGCGGCCGTGGTCAGGCGGCGTCCGCGGATGAGTTGCACGATCTGAAAAAGACGATCGGCGCGGCGCATCAGATCAGTCGTCTCTCGTAGTCTTCGACGAAAAAGCGCTTGCCGCGCTGCACGACGGTGTGGCCTTCTGCCTCGAGCTTGCGCATTTGCGACTCGATGCCACCGGGATACTTGGGGTTGAGTTCTCCGCCGATCTTCAGTGTGCGCCACCACGGTGTCGTTCCCTGCGCTTCCTCGACGGCATGCGCCACCATGTGCGCAAAGATCGCGGTGGTCACCGTGCAGCCGATGGTCGCATGGTGCCGCGCCGCGATGTCCTCGCCGATGCCGAACACGGTGGCAAGCCGACTCTCGGGCACGCCGCGCATCGCCGCCTCGACTTCCTGCGGCGAGGGCGTGGCGATGGTGCCATCGCCGCGGCGCGCGCGCATCGCGAACGGTATGGGTTTCACATTCGGCAGGTGCGGATAGCTGGCGAGGCGGCTCGTCCAACTCTTCTTCGGCGCGGTCATTCGGGAGTCAAAGCGCCAGCGATGGCAGGTCGGCCCGCATCGCGTCGGCAATCAGGCGCATGTCGTGCGCGCTGACCTCGAACAGTCCGAAGCGGAACCTGGCGCCCCAGCGCTTCGGGTCCTCGACGAAATCGAAGGACTCGATGAGCGGTGCGATCGGCGTCTCCGTTGCCTTGGCATACCTGACATCGCGACGCCATGGCACGAAGCCGTTGCCCATTTCGGCGGTGTACGGCTCGCCGGGCTGGACGATGCCGACGGAGACGAAGCTCTGCAGCTTGTCGGCGCCGCCGAACACTGTGGCCGGCGAATAGTAGGCAATCCTGTCGGCGGGCGCGACGCGCTTCAGCGGCGCGCCCTTGCCATGGCCGACCTGCATGAAGCCGACCGGCTGATGATCGCGGCCCATGCGCGCATGTTCCGCGCTGGCGATGGCGATCCAGTTGCGGGGTGCCGTCATGATCTCAGGCCGTCGCGTGCAGGCCGACCTCGTTGCCCTCGGTGTCGCGCATGTGGGCAATGAAGCCGATAGCCTGCGGCAGCTCGAATTTCGGCGAAACGACTTGACCACCGGCGCCTTCGATGCGGGCGAGCGCGGCGTCGATGCTGGGCATGCAGTCGAGGTAGATACGGATGCCCGCGCCGGGCGCCGCGCTCGCGTTGGCGCCGAGTTGCAGGCAGCCGCCGGTGGCCGGCGCATCGTACGGAAACACAGCCAGGTGTTCACCGCCGAAATCCTGGCGTCGCAAGGAGCGGCCCAGCACCGTCTCGTAGAAGCGCTGCGCGCGGTCCATGTCGGCGACGGGAATTTCGAACCAGTTGATCGCATTGCTCATTTCAAACTCTCTTTCGTTGGAAGGGAGCCCGCATGGTGCGAGGGTGCTGCTGACAGCGTATTGTCAGTAGCCTGTCACCCGGTCGCAAAAAAGCCCACTGCGTCGATGGCGACGAGCGGGCCCATTGTGGAGTGCTGGCGAGATGCGGGAACCGAACGCAGAAGTCGCAAAGGCTCGCAGAGGTCGCAAAAAACAAAGAAAAGATGGAAGCTCTCTCCTTCTGCGACTTTTGCGTTCCTTTGTCTTCCTTCTGCGTTCGGCTACCCGATCCCGATCCTTGATTTCAGAGCACTTCGCTGGCGAAATCGGCCAGCCGCGAGCGTTCGCCGCGTGCCAGCGTGATGTGCCCGCCGTGCGGCCAGCCCTTGAATTTGTCGACCGCGAAGGTCAGGCCGGACGAGCCCTCGGTGAGGTAGGGCGTGTCGATCTGCGCCAGGTTGCCCATGCAGATGATCTTGGTCCCCGGACCCGCGCGCGTGATGAGCGTCTTCATCTGCTTGGGCGTAAGGTTCTGCGCCTCGTCGACGATCACGTACTTGTTCAGGAAGGTGCGGCCTCGCATGAAGTTCATGCTCTTGATCTTGATGCGCGAGCGGATCAGTTCGTTGGTCGCCGCGCGGCCCCATTCGCCGGCGCTGCCACCGTCGCCCTTGGCCAGGAATTCGAGGTTGTCGTCGAGTGCGCCCATCCACGGGCCCATCTTCTCTTCCTCGGTGCCGGGCAGGAAACCGATGTCTTCGCCGACGCTCACGGTGGCGCGCGTCATGATGATCTCGGTGTAGCGCCGGTCGTCGAGCACCTGCGTCAGACCGGAGGCCAGGGCCATCAGCGTCTTGCCGGTGCCGGCCGTGCCGGTCAGCGTGACGAAGTCGATCTCCGGGTCCATCAGCACATTCATCGCGAAGTTCTGCTCGCGGTTCTTGGTCGACACGCCCCAGACGCCGTTTTTGGCGGAGCTGTAGTCCTTCAGCGTCTTGAGTACCGCGGTCTTGTCGCGGATCTCGGTGACGCGGGCGTACATGCTGGGCTCGCCGGGTGCCTCGAAGTACACGAATTGGTTGATGTAGAGATTCGGAACGATCGGGCCGGTGATCCGGTAGAAAGTCGTGCTGCCGCTCTGCCAGCTCTCGACGGTCTTGCTCTGGCGCGTCCAGAAGTCGGGCGGCAGCGCGAGCGAGCCGGAGTAGAGCAGGTCGCCGTCTTCCAGCGTCTTGTCGTTCTGATAGTCGTCTGCGGCAAGACCCAGCGCGCGCGCCTTGACGCGCATGTTGATGTCCTTGGACACCAGCACCACTTCCTGCTTCGGATGGCCGGGGCGATCCTGCGAGTACAGGTCGCGCAACGCGTGCACCACGCCGAGGATCTGGTTGTCGGCCTTGCCCTGCGGCAGGCTGCTCGGCAGCGAGAAGTCCATCACCTCGGTCTGGAAGAACAGCTTGCCGCCGGCACCCGTATGCCCAGTGGTGTCGAGTCGCAGGCCCTTCGCAATGTCCGCGCCTTTGGCGCCAGCAAGCGCATCGAGCGTGCGGCTGGTCTGGCGGCCGTTGCGTGCGACCTCGGTCGTGCCCTTCTTGTGGCCATCGAGTTCCTCGAGCACGATCATCGGCAGGTAGATGTCGTGTTCCTCGAATCGGAACAGGCACATCGGGTCGTGCAGCAGCACATTGGTGTCGAGCACGAAGAGCTTGGCAGGGCCGTTCGACTTGGCACGGCGCGGGCGGCTTTCCTGCGGCGCCGCCTTGGGCCGTGCGATCGGCGCGGGAACGGACACTGGCAGTGGCTCTTGCGGGCCGCGTGCCTGCATCGGCTCGGGAGCCCTTTCGACGATGCGCTCCGGCGCCGGTTGTGGGCGCGGCTTGGTTTCGACCTGGTGCATCACCTCGTTCGACGCCGGGCCACCGGCTTCGTTCGCGCGGGTGTCGAACAATTCCAGCGGCTGCGGCGCCACGCCGCGCGCATTCTCTGCGTGCCGGCTGCCGCTGCTGCGGCGCGAGGGCTTGGATGACGAATGCGCAGGCGCGTCAAGCGCGTCGGGCGAAAGAAGGGCGGCACGCTTCGTGGGGGCGGGGGGCAGGGGCATGGAGTGGTGTGCTCGCAAAGGTGATGGAACCAGAAAATAAAAAAGCCGCCTGGCGAGCCGGGCGGCTTTTTTGGGGGAGCGCGGTTGTTGCGATCAACAGCATTAGGCCACTATACACGCCGCATTACCACGTCAACCTCGCGCGTGGCGAGATTGAAACATACTGTTTCAGGCTGCCTTCTTGAGCGCCTTGACTTCCTTGAGGACGTCGTCGACATGCCCGGGTACCTTGAGGCCGCGCCATTCAGCCTTGAGGATGCCATCGGCGCCGATCAGGAAGGTGCTGCGCTCGATGCCCTTGACCTTCTTGCCATACATGATCTTGTTCTTGACCACGCCGAACATGTGACACATTTTTTCTTCCGTGTCGGCAATGAGTTCGAAAGGAAGCTCGAGCTTGGCCTTGAATTCATCGTGCGACTTCATGTTGTCGCGCGAGACGCCAAACACCGTGGCGCCGGCCTTCACGAAGTCCTTGTAGCGGTCGCGAAACTGCATGGCTTCGGTGGTACAACCGGGTGTGTTGTCCTTCGGGTAGAAATACATCACCAACACGTGGCCGAGGTGGGAGGTGTTCGAGACCTTGATGCCACCGGTCGCGTTGGATTCGAACTCGGGAATGGGTTTGTTGACAACGATCGCCATGAAACTTGTTTTCTCCGTTATGGTTCCCGAGGGAAGATTGGCCGTTGCTTACCGAAAACCGCCGGGACGGCCTTGGGCGCCCGCGGTGAGCGCCCGCCAGCCTTTTTCGCAACCCATGATTTTACCCCGAAATGCCTCAGTCTCCCGCGGCTGGGCTCTCGATCAGCAGCGCCGCCAGGACGTGCCGTCCCTCACCCGCAAGGATGTTGTAGGTACGGCAGGCTGCGGCGGTATCCATCGTTTCCACCCCTGTGCGCAGGGCCATCAACGGCTGTAGCCATTGCGGCTGGGGGAAGCGAATGCGCACACCGCTGCCGAAAATCACCAGTTCGGCGCCCAGTGATGCAAATTGCGCGAAATGCGAGGAATTCAAGTCCTCGAAACGTTCGCAGTCCCAGGCAAAACGCTCGCCGCGAGAGCCGACCACGACGCTGTGACCGACCTTCTCGTTGTTGATCGCAACCCAGCCCGGGCCGTGTGCAGTGATGGTTTGGGTGTCGGATTTGTCGGGCTGGAGCTTCATCAGATGGGGTGTGGAACTGTGGTCAAATTATAGGTTTTCCCCAGTGACAAGCCGCCCGGGAGGGCCTTTGAAAACGCTCAAGAAATCGACCAAGCTCGCCAACGTGCTCTACGACATCCGTGGCCCGATCATGGATGCGGCCAAGCAAATGGAGGAAGAGGGTCAAAAAATCATCAAGCTCAATATCGGCAACCTCGCGATATTCGGCTTCGACGCACCTGAAGAGGTGCAGCAGGACATGATCCGGAACCTGCCGGCATCGGCGGGTTATTCCGACAGCAAGGGCATCTTCGCCGCACGCAAGGCGGTGATGCATGAGACGCAGAAGCAGGGCATTGCCGGCGTCACGCTCGATGACATCTACCTGGGCAACGGCGCGAGCGAACTGATCGCGATGGCGACCAATGCGCTGCTGAACGACGGCGACGAACTTCTGCTGCCCGCGCCCGACTATCCGCTGTGGACGGCGGTGTCGAGCCTGTCAGGCGGCAGGCCGGTGCACTACATCTGCGACGAGGCCGACGGCTGGATGCCGAGTCTCGACGACATCCGCTCGAAGATCACGCCGCGTACCAAGGGCATCGTGGTCATCAACCCGAACAACCCGACGGGCGCGCTGTATTCGGTCGAACTGCTCAAGGGGATCATCCAGATCGCGCGCGAGCACAGCCTGGTGATCTTCGCCGACGAGGTCTACGACAAGGTGCTCTACGACGGCGTCAAGCACACGGCCATCGCCAGCCTGAGCAACGACGTGGTCACGCTCACCTTCAATTCGCTCTCGAAGAGCTATCGCTCCTGCGGCTACCGGGCGGGCTGGCTCGTGGTGTCGGGCGACAAGAAGCGGGCGCAGGACTACATCGAGGGGCTCAACATGCTCTCGAACATGCGCCTGTGCGCCAACGTGCCGGGGCAATGGGCGATCCAGACGGCGCTGGGCGGCTACCAGAGCATCAACGACCTGGTGGGCGAAGGCGGCCGGTTGCGCCGCCAGCGCGACCTGGCCTACGAGCTGATCACCGCGATCCCGGGCGTGACCTGCGTCAAGCCGGTGGCGGCGCTCTACATGTTCCCCAAGCTGGACCCCAAGATCTATCCGATCGAGGACGACCGCCAGTTCTTCCTCGAACTGCTCAAGGAAACCAAGGTCATGCTGGTGCAGGGCACCGGCTTCAACTGGGCCACGCCGGACCATTTCCGCATCGTGTTCCTGCCCCATGAAGAAGACCTTCGCGAAGCGGTGAACCGCATCGCCAAGTTCCTTGAGCGCTATCGCAATCGAAATGACTGAATCCATGAAACCCATCCAGGTCGGCCTTCTGGGCATCGGCACCGTCGGCAGCGGCACGTTCAACGTCCTCAAGCGCAACCAGGAAGAAATCAAGCGCCGCGCCGGCCGCGGCATCGAGATCACGATGGTGGCCGACCTCGACACCGCTCGCGCCAAGGCGGCCGTGGGCGAGGGCGTGCAGGTGGTGAGCGACGCGCGTGCCGTGATCGCCAACCCCGACATCGACATCGTCATCGAACTCATCGGCGGCTACGGCATCGCGAAGCAGTTGGTGATGGAAGCCATCGCCGCGGGCAAGCACGTGGTCACGGCCAACAAGGCGTTGCTGGCCGTGCATGGCACGGAGATCTTCGAGGCCGCGCAGCAGAAGGGCGTGATGGTCGCTTTCGAGGCGGCGGTGGCCGGCGGCATCCCGATCATCAAGGCGCTGCGCGAAGGCCTGACCGCCAACAGCATCCAGTGGATCGCCGGGATCATCAACGGAACGACCAACTTCATCCTGTCCGAGATGCGCGACAAGGGCCTGGATTTCGCCACCGTGCTGAAGGAAGCGCAGCGCCTGGGCTACGCCGAAGCCGATCCGACCTTCGACATCGAAGGTGTGGATGCGGCGCACAAGGTCACGCTGATGAGCGCGATCGCGTTCGGCATCCCGGTGCAGTTCAGCAAGGCGCATGTCGAGGGCATCACCAAACTGGCGGCGCAGGACATCAAGTACGCGGAACAGCTCGGTTATCGCATCAAGCTGCTGGGCATCACCAAGCGCGCCAAGGGCGGGATCGAGCTGCGTGTGCATCCGAGCCTGGTGCCGGCCAAGCGCCTGATCGCGAACGTCGAAGGCGCGATGAATGCGGTGGTGGTGCATGGCGACGCGGTCGGCACCACGCTCTACTACGGCAAGGGGGCGGGCAGCGAGCCGACCGCCAGCGCGGTGATCGCCGACCTGGTCGACATCACGCGCCTGCACACGGCCGATGCGGCGCAGCGCGTGCCGCATTTGGCCTTCCATCCGAACGCGATGAATGACCACCTCGACGTGCTGCCGATGCGCGAAGTCGTGACGAGCTACTACCTGCGCCTGCGCGTGGCCGATGAGGCCGGCGTGCTGGCGAAGGTGACCGGGTTGCTGGCCAGTGCCGGCATCAGCATCGATGCAGTGCTGCAGCGCGAAGCCGACGAAGTCGGCGGCGAGGGGTCCACGCAGACCGACCTGATCATCCTCACGCACGACACGCGCGAAGGCACGGTCGACGACGCGTTGGCGGAGTTGCAGGCGCTGCCGACGGTGCTGGCGCCGATCGTGCGGATTCGCAAGGAAGAGTTGAGCTGATGCGGTATCTCTCGACCCGCGGCGACACCACGCCGCGCAAGTTCTGCGACATCCTGCTCGAAGGGCTCGCGCCCGATGGCGGCCTTTACTTGCCCGAGCGTTATCCGCAAGTCGACACGGCAACGCTCGCCAGGTGGCGCAAGCTGCCGTATCACGAACTGGCCTTCGAAGTCCTCTCGCTCTACATCGACGACATTCCGGCCGCCGACCTGAAGGCGTTGTGCGCGAAGACGTACACCGCCGAAGTCTTCGGCACCGAAGAGATCGTGCCGCTGCGCGAGCTCGAGGACGGCGTGTACCTCGAAGCGCTGTCGAACGGCCCGACGCTCGCGTTCAAGGACATGGCAATGCAGTTGCTCGGCAACCTGTTCGAGTACGAACTGGCGCGCCGCGGCGAAGAGCTCAACATCCTCGGCGCGACCAGCGGCGACACTGGCAGCGCGGCCGAATACGCGATGCGCGGCAAGCATGGCGTGCGCGTGTTCATGACCTCGCCCGAAGGCCGCATGAGCCCGTTCCAGCAGGCGCAGATGTTCAGCCTGCAAGACGCGAACATCCACAACATCGCGATCGCCGGCGTGTTCGACGATTGCCAGGACATCGTCAAGGCGGTGTCGAACGACCTGGACTTCAAGCGCAAGTACAAGATCGGCACGGTCAACTCGATCAACTGGGCGCGCCTGCTGGCGCAGGTCGTCTACTACTTCGCGGGGTATTTCCAGGCGACGGCGAGCAATGACAAGCCGGTGAGCTTCACCGTGCCCTCGGGCAACTTCGGCAATGTGTGCGCAGGCCACGTGGCGCGCATGATGGGCCTGCCGATCCAGACGCTGGTGGTCGCCACCAACGAGAACGACGTGCTCGACGAGTTCTTCCGCACCGGCGTCTACCGCGTGCGTTCGGCCGCCGACACGCACGAGACGTCGAGCCCGTCGATGGACATCAGCAAAGCCAGCAACTTCGAGCGTTTCGTGTTCGACCTGGTCGGGCGGGACGGCGCAAGGCTGCGTGGCTTGTTCGAAGACGAACTCGGCAAGACCGGCCGCTTCGACCTGAGCCAGGACCCGGCCTTCGCGCAGGCTGCCGCACGCTTCGGCTTCCGCAGCAGCCGCAGCACCCATGCCGACCGGCTCGCTACCATCCGCGACACCGACAAGCGCTTTGCCACGCTCATCGACACGCACACGGCCGACGGGCTCAAGGCCGCGCGCGAGCACCTGGTGCCGGGTGTCCCGATGGTCGTGCTTGAAACCGCCTTGCCAATCAAGTTCGCCGAAACCATCGTCGAGGCGCTGGGCCACGAGCCCGACCGGCCGAAGAGATTCATCGGCATCGAGTCGCTGCCCAAGCGGGTCATGTCGCTGCCCGCCGATGCGAAGGCCGTCAAGTCGTACATCGCCGCGCACTGTGACTGAGCAGGGGCCCGGCGCCCATCCGGCATGAAAGTCATCGGCTTCGCCGGCTATTCCGGTGCCGGCAAGACCACCCTCGTCGAACGCCTGATTCCCGTGCTCAAGCGGCACGGACTGCGCGTGTCGGTGGTCAAGCATGCGCACCACAAGTTCGACATCGACCATCCGGGCAAGGACACGTTCCGCCATCGAGAGGCCGGTGCATTCGAAGTCGTCGTGGCGTCAGACCGCCGCCTGGCGCTGATGCGCGAGTTCGAGCAGCCGGCACAACTCTCGGTGCATCAACTTGTTGCCGAACTGGACGCCGGTGTCGACTGGGTGCTGGTCGAGGGATTCAAGCAGAGCGACCTGCCGAAGATCGAGGTCTGGCGGGCGACGGCCGAAGGCGAGACGGAGCGGCCGGCTTGCTATGTCGAAGACGAACGCGTCGCCGCCATCGCGACCGATACGCCCGAATCCTTGCCGTTGCCAACGAGCCTGCCGTTGTTCGACCTCAATGACGCAGAGGCCATCGGGCAATGGCTGATCGACAGCGGTACGCGCTTCGAATACAACCGTGACCATCATGTCTGAAGCTCCTTCCAAACGCCCGCCCTTGATGCCGCTCGACGAGGCGCTCGCCACGCTGCTCGCGAAGGCTGTTCCGGTGATCGGCAGCGAATCGGTGTCGACCTTCGAGGCCGATGGGCGTGTGCTTGCGCAGGAAGTGGTGTCGGGGCTCACCGTGCCGCCGCGCGACAACAGTTCGATGGACGGCTATGCCGTGCGCGTCGCGGACTGCGGTGCGCCCGGCGCGGTGCTCACGGTCGCGCAGCGCATTCCCGCCGGTACGGTCGGCGTGCCGCTGGCCGCGGGCACGGCTGCGCGCATCTTCACCGGGGCGCAGATCCCCGCCGGTGCCGACGCGGTGGTGATGCAGGAGGACACGACGGCCTTGCCAGAGGAGGGTTCGCTGGGCCGGGTGCAGATCGACCTGGTGCCGGCCACCGGTCAATGGATTCGTCGCGCCGGCGAAGACGTCGCCTGCGGCGACGTGGTGCTCTCGCGCGGCGAGCGCCTTTCGCCTGCGGCGCTCGGCTTGGCGGCCAGCGTCGGCATGGACCGCCTGCAAGTGGCCCGGCGCCCGCGTGTCGCGTTGCTGTCGACCGGCGACGAACTCGTGATGCCCGGCGAGGTGGCGCCCGAGGCGATGAAGCCCGGTGCCATCTACAACTCCAACCGCTTCTTCATGCGTGCGCTGCTGAACCGGCTGGGCTGCGAGGTCCATGACCTGGGCATCGTGCCGGACAACCGAGAGACGACGATCGACGCGCTGCGGCGCGCGGCCGAAACCAACGACGTGATCATCACGACGGGCGGCGTTTCCGTCGGCGAAGAGGACCACATCAAGGCCGCCGTGCAGGCGCTCGGCGAATTGCAGCTGTGGTCGCTGTCGATGAAGCCGGGCAAGCCGTTTGCGTATGGGCGCATCGGCAACGCACATGTGACGGGATTGCCCGGCAATCCGGTGTCGAGCTATCTGACGTTCATGCTGCTGGTGCGTCCCTTCCTGCTCACGCTCCAGGGCGCGACGCGCGTCGCGCCGCAGCCGATCGCCGTGCGGGCCGATTTCGACTGGCCGCGCGCGGACAAGCGTCGCGAGTTCCTGCGCGCGCGCCGCAATGCGAAGGGCGGGCTCGACCTGTTTGCGAACCAGAGTTCAGGCGTGCTCACGTCAGCGGTCTGGGGCGACGGCGTCATCGACACGCCTGCGGGCCAACCCTTCAGGTCCGGCGACATCGTGCAGTTCATCTCGTTCGCTTCGCTGCTCGCATGATGCGCGTCACGGTTCGCTATTTCGCTTCGGTGCGCGAGGCGCTCGGCAAGGGCAGCGAGACGGTGGAGACCGGAGCGTCCACGCTGGCCGCCCTGCGCGACGAATTGATCGGGCGCGGCGAGCCCTATGCGAGCGCGCTTGCGCGTGGCAAGGCAGTGCGCATGGCCCTGGACCAGCTCATGAGCGCCGAGGATGCGGCATTGAAGGACGGGAGCGAAGTCGCGTTCTTCCCTCCGGTCACCGGCGGGTAAACGAGCTCGCCCCCAGGCTCCGCGCACTTCGTGCGCTTCTCCTCCCCCCTGCCGGGGGCAGCACCAGCAGCCCGGCAAGGCCTGTTCTGCGGTGCTTCGGCGGATTCACATCACGCCGAAGATCTCCAGCGCCTTGCACGCGCTCATGCCGCCGCGGATCGCGTCGGCGACCTTGTTCTCCGTTCGCACCTTCTCCAGCGCCTTGGCCACGGCCTCCGCTTCGACCGCGCGCGGTATCACGATGACGCCTTCGCGGTCGCCGAAGAGCAGGTCTCCGGGGGCGATGCGCACGCCGTCGATCTCGATGGTGCAGCGGTAGTCGATGACCTGGCCGCGCACGCCCTGGTCCTGCGCGTAGGTGCCGCGGCAGAACACGGTGAAGCCGAGGCTTTCGATCTCGTTGGCATCGCGCACGTAGCCGTCCAGCACGGCGCCTGCCGCTTTCAGGTGCTGTGCGCGGGTGGACATCAGGCCGCCCCACAGGGCGTAGCGCAGCGATGCGCCGGTGGCGATGTAGATCTCGCCCGGCTTCAGGTCGTCGAGCGCTTCCAGCATCAGGCCGAAGGACTTGCCCGAGAGCGGGCCTTTCGATTTCGTGCCGTCGTTGATGACGTCCGCCTCCAGCACCGGCATGGCGCGGCCGATGATGCGCATGGACTTGTCCAGCGGCGTGATGCCGGGCGGCAGGAACTGGTGCTGGTAGCCCATGGTGTCGAGCACGTCTCCCACCGCGGCGACGAAGAGTTCGTCGCGCATCTGCTGGAACAAGGTTGCATCGCTGTGGTCGCTCATGATGTCTCCGGAGTTGGGTGTCGGACGATGCTACGCAAGCGCGGCCAGCAGCGCATGCAGGCGAACACGCATGGACTCGGACGCGCCGGTCATGGGGGCCCGCAGGGCGTCGCCCATGAGGCCTTCCAGCGCCAGCGCAGCCTTGATCGGCGCCGGGTTCGGCTCCGCGAAAAGGCATTCGATCAGCGGCAGCAGCGGTTGCCAGAGCGACCGTGCCTCGGCGAGTCGGCCTTCGCGCAGCCGCTGGATGACATCGACGAATCGCGCCGTCTGCAGGTGCCCGCTGGCCGCGATGGCGCCGACGCCGCCTTCCGCGACCGTGCTGAAGATCTGTGCGTCTTCGCCGGCCAGCACCTGGAGGCGGCCGTCCGCGATCAGGGTGCGGACCTTGTCGGCATCACCGCTGCAATCCTTGACCCCGACGATGTTCGGGTGCGCCGCCAGCGCCAGCAGGGTGGCGCGTTCCAGCGTCGCGCCGGTGCGGTAGGGGATGTCGTAGACAAGGACCGGCGCCGTGCTCGCATCGGCGATGGCTGTGAACCAGTCGACGAGCCCTTGCTGCGACGGCCGGATGTAGTGCGGTGGTGGCACCAGCAGCCCGGCCAGCGGCTCGCGGTTCAGGTGCCGCACCCATTCGAGCGTCTGGCCGAGGTGATAGCCGGAGATGCCCATGACGCGCGGCAATTCCGGTGCGGCGCCGGCGACGGTGGCAAGGGCGGCCATTTGCTCGCGCTCGTCGAGCGCAGCGGCTTCACCGGTCGAGCCGCAGACCACGGTTCCTGCAATGCCTGCGGGCACCAACCGCCGGACCAACGCGCGCAGCGCCGCATGGTCGACCGCATCGCCCTCGAAGGGCGTGACAAGCGGGACCCAGAGGCCGGAAAAATCGGGAGTGAATGAAGAATCGATGGACACGCAGTTTCCTTTCAGGAATCGACCGATGGAATGAACCATCGTCGGATGCGCGCACATCAACACGTGGGGGCCGGGAGGGCTCCTGCTGGTTCCGTCGCTCATCCGACGACGGAACCGAGGCTCCGGTCAGACGAGCTTTGGTTTTTTGGCTTTGCCACCCATGCGTGCGAAGTCCAAGCCTTCCGCAGAAGGCGATTGGAGAAGCAGGAGCCGGGGAGACATGGCCCGCAATGTACTACGGCTTGCGGCGCAAGCGCCAGATTTGCCATGGGCCAGACGCCGCGCGTAGCCTTCCGGACACACGACCTCGACTTGATGGTCGAGAGGGGTCATTGGGGCTTGAGCGGGATCGGCTCCGGGTGCCGGGCGTGCCATGCACGCAAAGCCTGCCGATACTCGTCCATGGCCAGATCGTAGAGGTCGAAGATGCAGGGGTTGCAGCCATCGCCGCAGCAAGCATCCAGGTCGGGTTGCTCGGGCGCCTGGGGCATCGGATCGGGGTCTTGTGCAGTTGGCGATGTCATTGACGCAACAGTAACGGGTCTGTGGTGGCCTTGATGGCGACGCAGGTGTAGCAGGCGCTCATTTCAGTGGCCCATGACGCCGGGCGTCTTCTGCGACGTATGAAACTCGGACGGGGGCGCGGTCCGAGGGCGGTGGGTATCCCCCTCCAAGCGTCCCCGACTCAGCGCCTCGATTGGCACCGAACGTTGCTTTCGTCGGGATGTTTCATCTACGTGTAGCGTTTCTCCAGCGCATCCCATTCCGGCTTGCCGACCAAACGCTGGCGTTCGGCGAAGGGCGTCACCAAGGCCGGGTCTTCGTCGATGCGCCGGGTCTCGCGCAGCACGGTCAGCGCCTTCTGCATGCCGGCCACGGCGCCTTGCAGCGCGGCATTGGCGTACAGCACGATGCCGTAGCCCAACTCGCCCAGTTCCTCTGCGCCAAAGATCGGCGTGCGGCCACCGATCACCATGTTCATCAACTGCGGCTTGTACAGGCGCCTTGGCAGCGCGCGAATCTCCTCGGCCGTGGTGACGGCTTCGACAAAGAGGATGTCGGCGCCGGCCTCGGCGAATTGCTGGGCGCGCTCGATCGCTGCTTCGAAGCCTTGCGTGGCGCAGGCGTCGGTGCGGGCCATGACGAGGAAGTCCGGGTCGTGCCGCGCATCCACCGCAGCCTTGATCTTGCTGACGGCCTCCTCGGTGGAAATGACTTCCTTGCCCGAGAAATGGCCGCAGCGCTTGGGCGCGACCTGGTCTTCGAGCTGGATGCAGTCGGCGCCGGCGCGTTCCAGAACGCGCACCGTGTGGCGCACGTTCAGCGCATTGCCGAAACCCGTGTCGGCGTCGACGATCAGCGGCAGGTTGACGGCGTCGCGGATGCGCGCGGTGTGGTCGGCGATCTCGTGCAGGCCCATGAAACCCTGGTCCGGCATGCCGAACCACATGTTGGTGACGCCGGCGCCGGTGATGTAGACGGCTTCGTAGCCCAGGTCTTCGATGACCTTGGCCGACAGCGCGTTGAACGCGCCGGGCACGATCACGCCGCGGCGTGCTTCGGCCAGGACCTTGAGTTGTTTGCGGGTGGACATTGCTGGATTTCCTCAGGGATTCAAAAACTGTCGGCGGGCACGCGGACCGTGCCTTCCATCAGCACGCGTGCGCTGCGGCTCATCGTGGCCTTGGTGACCGTCCATTGGCCGTCGACGAGCGCAGCCTCGGCGCCCACGCGCAAGGTGCCGGAGGGATGGCCGAAGCGCACGGCCGTGCGCTCGCCGCCGCCCGCCGCCAGATTCACCAGCGTGCCGGGGATGGCGGCGGCGGTGCCGATGGCCACGGCCGCCGTGCCCATCATCGCGTGGTGCAGCTTGCCCATGGACAGGGCGCGCACCAGCAGGTCGACGTCGCCGGCCGCGATCGCCTTGCCGCTGGACGCGGTGTAGCTCCTCGGCCTGGCGACGAAGGCGACCTTGGGCGTGTGCTGGCGCCTGGCGGCTTCGTCGACGTTCTGGATCAGCCCCATGTGCACCGCGCCGTGGGCGCGGATGGCCTCGAACTTGGCCAACGCCTTGGCATCGCCGTTGATGGCGTCCTGCAACTCGGTGCCGGTGTAGCCGATGGATTCGGCGTCCACGAAGATGGTCGGGATGCCGGCGTTGATCAGCGTGGCGTTGAGGGTACCGACGCCGGGAACCTCAAGATCGTCGACCAGCCGGCCGGTGGGGAACATGGCGCCGCCGCCTTCGCCCTCGCCTTCATCGGCGGGGTTGATGAATTCCAGTTGCACCTCGGCGGCCGGGAAGGTCACGCCGTCCAGCTCGAAGTCGCCGGTCTCCTGCACCGCGCCCTCGGTGATCGGCACATGCGCGACGATGGTCTTGCCGATGTTGGCCTGCCAGATGCGCACCACCGCCACGCCGTTGCGCGGCACGCGGCTGGCATCGACCAGGCCGTTGCTGATCGCGAAGGGGCCGACGGCGGCCGACAGGTTGCCGCAGTTGCCGCTCCAGTCGACGAAGGCGCTGTCGATGGACACCTGGCCGAACAGGTAGTCGACATCATGGCCGGGCCGCGTGCTCTTCGACAGGATCACCGTCTTGCTGGTGCTCGAAGTGGATCCGCCCATGCCGTCGATCTGCTTGCCGTAGGGGTCCGGGCTGCCGATCACGCGCATCAGCAGCGCATCGCGCGCGGGCCCCGGCACCTGCGCGGTCGCGGGCAGATCGTGCAGGCAGAAGAACACGCCCTTGCTGGTGCCGCCACGCATGTAGGTGGCGGGGATCTTGATCTGTGGAAGGTGTGGCATCAGGCAGCCTGAGGTTCAGCTTGGTGGGTGGATGCAAGGAAGTCCTGCGCAAAGCGTTGCAGCACGCCGCCGGCCTCGTAGATCGACACTTCCTCGGCCGTGTCCAGCCTGCAAGTCATGGGCACTTCGAGGCGTTCGCCATTGCGGCGCGTGATGATCAGTGTCAGCTCGGCGCGCGGGCGGCGTTCGCCCACCACATCGTAGGTCTCGGTACCGTCGATGCCCAGCGTCAGCCTATTCACGCCCCGCTTGAATTCCAGCGGCAGCACGCCCATGCCGATCAGGTTGGTGCGGTGGATGCGCTCGAAGCCCTCGGCCACGATGGCTTCCACGCCCGCCAGGCGCACGCCCTTGGCCGCCCAGTCGCGCGAGCTGCCCTGGCCGTAGTCGGCGCCGGCGATGATGATGAGCGGCTGCTTGCGCTGCATGTAGGTCTCGATGCCTTCCCACATGCGCACCACCAAGCCCTCGGGCTCGATGCGGGTCAACGAGCCCTTCCTGACCTTGCCGTCGACCACGGCCATCTCGTTGACGAGTTGCGGGTTGGCAAAGGTCGCGCGCTGCGCGGTCAGGTGGTCGCCGCGGTGCGTGGCGTAGGAGTTGAAGTCCTCTTCCGCCAGGCCCATCCTGTGCAGGTACTCGCCGGCCGCGCTGTCCATCATGATGGCGTTGGAGGGCGACAGGTGGTCGGTCGTGATGTTGTCGGGAAGCACGGCCAGCGGGCGCATACCTCGGAGTGTGCGCTCGCCGGCCAGCGCGCCTTCCCAGTACGGTGGGCGGCGGATGTAGGTGCTTTGCGGGCGCCAGTCGTACAGCGGGCTGATCTTCTCGTCGCTGGCCACGCGGATCTTGAACATCGGGTCGTACACGCGGCGAAAGTGCTCGGGCTTCACGCTCTCGGCGACGATCGCGTCGATCTCTTCGTCGCTGGGCCAGATGTCCTTGAGCGTGACGGCCTGGCCGGCGGCGTCGATGCCCAGCACGTCCTTCTCGATGTCGAAGCGCACCGTGCCGGCGATGGCATAGGCCACCACCAGCGGCGGCGAGGCCAGGAAGGCCTGCTTGGCATAGGGGTGGATGCGGCCGTCGAAGTTGCGATTGCCCGAAAGCACGGCCGTGGCGTACAGGTCGCGCTCGATGACTTCCTGCTGGATGGCCGGGTCGAGTGCGCCGCTCATGCCGTTGCAGGTGGTGCAGGCGAAGGCCACGATGCCGAAGCCCAGCTTCTCCAGTTCAGGCAGCAGGCCGGCTTCTTCGAGGTAGAGCTGCACCGCCTTCGAGCCGGGCGCCAGGGACGACTTGACCCACGGCTTGCGCACAAGCCCACGCGCGTTGGCGTTGCGTGCCAGCAGGCCGGCCGCGATGACGTTGCGCGGGTTGCTGGTGTTGGTGCAGCTGGTGATGGCGGCGATGATGACCGCGCCGTCGGGCAATTTGCCGGGGACTTGCTCCCACTTGGCCGCGATGCCACGCGCCGCCAGGTCCGAGGTCGGCAGGCGCTTGTGCGGGTTCGATGGCCCGGCCATGTTGCGCACCACCGAGGACAGGTCGAATCGCAGCACCCGCTCGTATTCGGCGGTCGCCAGTGCATCGGACCACAGGCCCGCTTCCTTGGCATAGAGCTCGACCAGCCGCACCTGCTCGTCCTCGCGCCCGGTCAGGCGCAGGTAGTCGATGGTCATCTGGTCGATGGAGAACATCGCCGCCGTGGCGCCGAATTCCGGCGTCATGTTGGAGATGGTCGCGCGGTCGCCCAGCGTCAACGCCGACGCGCCCTCGCCGTAGAACTCGAGGTACGCGGCGACCACCTTCTCCTTGCGCAGGAATTCGGTCAGCGCCAGCACGATGTCGGTGGCGGTGATGCTGGGCTGCGGCTTGCCGGTGAGTTCCACGCCCACGATGTCCGGCAGGCGCATCCACGATGCGCGGCCGAGCATCACGCTCTCCGCTTCGAGCCCGCCGACGCCGATCGCGATCACGCCCAGCGCATCGACAT
Organism: Variovorax sp. dw_954; assembly: GCF_018449755.1. NCBI lineage: Bacteria > Pseudomonadati > Pseudomonadota > Betaproteobacteria > Burkholderiales > Comamonadaceae > Variovorax > Variovorax sp. dw_954. The sequence continues at coordinate 226,741 of NZ_JAAVVD010000011.1, forward strand.
GCGGCGTGTGGCTGTCGGTGCCGACGAGCGTGTCGGGGTAGGCCACGCCGTCCTTCGCGTGCACCACGGGGCTCATTCGCTCCAGGTTGATCTGGTGCATGATCCCGTTCCCCGGCGGGATCACCTCGACGTTCTTGAACGCCTTCTTCGTCCACTCGATGAAGTGGAAGCGGTCTTCGTTGCGGCGGTCTTCGATGGCGCGGTTCTTCGCGAAAGCGTCCGGGTCGAAGCCGGCGAACTCGACGGCCAGCGAATGGTCGACGATCAATTGCGTCTGCACCACGGGGTTGACCTTGGCCGGGTCCCCGCCCATGTCGGCGATCGCGTCGCGCAGGCCGGCCAGGTCCACCAGCGCGGTCTGTCCCAGGATGTCGTGGCACACCACGCGCGCGGGAAACCAGGGGAAGTCGCGCTCGCGCTTTCGTTCGATGAGTTGCAGCAGCGATTCGCTGAGGATGGCAGGGTCGCAGCGGCGCACCAGGTTCTCGGCATGCACGCGCGAGGTGTACGGCAGTCTGGCCCAGGCGCCGGGTTGGAGCGCGTCGACCGCTTCGCGGGCATCGAAGTAGTCGAGCGTCGTGTGGGGCAGTCTTTTTCTGTATTGGGTGTTCATGGTCACTTTCGCTCGCCGATCGGCACGAAGACGAGGTCTTCCGGGCCGGTGTAGTTGGCGCTCGGGCGGATGATCTTGTTGTCGATGCGCTGCTCGATGATGTGCGCGGCCCAGCCCGAGGTGCGCGCGATGACGAAGAGCGGCGTGAACATGGCGGTGGGCACGCCCATCATGTGATAGCTCACGGCGCTGAACCAGTCCAGGTTGGGGAACATCTTCTTGGCATCCCACATCACGCCCTCCAGGCGCTCGGCGATGTCGAACATCTTGGTCGATCCGGCCTCCTGCGACAGCGTCTTTGCCACGCCCTTGATGACCACGTTGCGCGGGTCGCTCACCGTGTAGACCGGGTGGCCGAAGCCGATCACGACTTCCTTGGCCTCCACGCGGCGACGCACGTCGGCCTCGGCCTCGTCGGGCGAGTCGTAGCGCTTCTGGATCTCGAAGGCGACCTCGTTGGCGCCGCCATGCTTGGGGCCGCGCAGCGCGCCGATGGCGCCGGTGACGGCCGAGTACACATCCGCCCCGGTGCCCGCCACCACGCGGGCGGCGAAGGTGCTGGCGTTGAACTCGTGCTCGGCGTAGAGGTTGAGCGAGGTGTGCATCGCGCGCTCCCAATTGGGGGAGGGCTTGCGGCCATGCAGCAGGTGCAGGAAGTGCGCGCCGATGGAGTCGTCGTCGGTCTCCACCTCGATGCGCTTGCCCTGCGTCGACCAGTGGTACCAGTACAGCAGCATCGAGCCGAGCGAGGCCATCAGGCGGTCCGCAATGTCGCGCGCGCCGGGCAGGTTGTGGTCGTCCTTCTCGGGCAGCACGCAGCCGAGCGTCGAGACGCCGGTGCGCATCACGTCCATCGGGTGCGCGCCGGCCGGCAACTGCTCCAGCGCCTGCTTGACGCTGGCGGGCAGGCCGCGCATGGCCTTCAGCCGGTCCTTGTAGGCGCGCAGTTCGGCGGCCGTCGGCAGCTTGCCGTGCACCAGCAGGTGCGCAATCTCCTCGAACTCGCAGACCTCGGCGATGTCGAGGATGTCGTAACCGCGGTAGTGCAGGTCGTTGCCGGTGCGCCCGACGGTGCACAACGCGGTGTTGCCGGCGGTCACGCCCGACAGGGCAACGGATTTCTTCGGCTTGAAGCCGTTGGGCGACGCGAGGTCGTTCATGCAATCTCCAGTTCTTTTTTCAGGTAGGTGTGGGGAATCGGGGCAGGCCGCCCTTGGGCATCGACTGCCACCATCTCGAAGACGCCGTTGAGCGCCATCTCGGCCTCTTCGCCGAAGCGCTCGGCCATGCCGGTGACGCAGACGGTCATCGAACTGCGGCCGACGCGGCTCACGAAAGCACGCAGGCGCAGCACGCTGCCGACCGGCACGCGCGCCACGAACTGCGCGTCGACGCAGCGGGCCATCACGACATCCGATTTCGCGTGCTGCCGCGCCACCAGGAAGGCGGCCTTGGACATCAAAAGCAGGGCATTGCCGCCGAACAGCGTCCCGTAGTGGTTCGCGTGCTCGGGGAACACGATTTCGGCGACCTCGATGGTGGGAGTTTCTTCAGTCATGCTTCGCAATATACGCAAAGCAGGCGCCATAATGAAGGACTGAAATGGCGAATGATTGCGAATGAAAAACCGTCAAGTTGCGAAGATTGCGAATGATAAGACTCTGGCTTGGAGTGACACCTGATGCGCAAGACCTTCATGGGCGTGCGCCTGCGCAAACTCCGCGCCGAGCGCGGCCTGAGCCAGGTGGCGCTCGCAAACGCGCTCGGCTTGTCGCCCAGCTACCTGAACCAGCTGGAGCAGAACCAGCGGCCCCTGACGGTCGCGGTGCTGCTCAAGATCAGCCGCACGCTCGGGGTCGACGTGCAGCAGTTCTCCGACGACGAGGAAGCGCGGCTCGTTGCCGACATGCGCGAGGCCGTGGCGGACAACCCCGGCGGCGAAGTCATCGCGTTGCCCGAGCTGACGGAAATCGCCTCGCAGATGCCTGCCGTGGGCCACGCACTCATCGCGCTTCATCGACGCCATCAGGAGGCGCTGGAACGCCTTGAAGCCATGTCCACCGAGCTGGGCGACGGGCGCGGCGACTTGGCGCGTGGGCGCCCGATGCCTTTCGAGGTGGTGCGAGACTTCTTCTTTGCCAACCAGAACTACTTCGACGCGCTGGACAGCGCGGCGGAAACGCTGGCCGCCGAGGCACGCGCACACGGCGGACCGCTGGGTGAGTGGCTGATGGGGAGGCTGATGAAGCAGCATGGGGTGCGCGTGGTGCCGTCCGACGAAGGGGCGGAGCTCAGCCAGCGCCGATACGACCCGGCCAGCCGCGTGCTTCGGCTGTCATCCAGTCTGGAACCAGGGCAGCAGGCTTTCCAGCTCGCCACGCAACTGGCGTTGCTGGAGCAGTCGGCGCTCATTGAGGCGCTGGTCGAAAGCGCAGGCTTTGGCGACGCCGCGGCGCACGGACTGGCACGCATCGGACTGGCCAATTACTTTGCAGGCGCCTTGCTGCTGCCCTACGCGGCTTTTCTCGGCGCTGCCGAAAACCTCCGCTACGACATCGACCAGCTGGCGCGACGCTTCGGCGTCGGCTTCGAGACCGTCTGCCACCGCCTGAGCACGTTGCAGCGGCCCGATGCACCGGGCGTGCCTTTCTTCTTCATCCGCGTGGACCGGGCCGGCAACATCTCCAAGCGCCAGTCGGCCACGCACTTCCACTTCTCCAAGACTGGTGGCACCTGTCCCCTGTGGAACGTGTATGAGGCCTTTGCGCAGCCGGGGCGCATCCTGCCGCAACTCGCACGCATGCCCGATGGCCGGGCCTACCTCTGGATCGCGCGAACCGTCTCGCACGGCCAGCGCGGCTACGGCTCACCGAGCAAAACCTTCTCGATCGGGCTGGGCTGCGACGTGCGCTATGCGCCGCGGCTGGTCTATGCCAAGGGGCTGGACCTGAAGGACCCGGAGGTGCCGACGCCCATCGGCATGGGCTGCAAGGTGTGCGAGCGGATGGCGTGCCCGCAGCGGGCCTTCCCCTTCGTCGGCCGGCCGCTGGACGTGAACGAGAACGAGAGCCGGTTCACGCCGTATGCGGTGGCGGGCGGCCAGCCCGGAGCCCCGCCACCCGCACGCAAGGGCAAGGCCACCGGTTAGCGCCGGTTCGCAGGACCCACGGAGTCGCGGTTACTGGTGCGAAACGGTGTCCGTCAACTTGGCGCCAGTTCAGCGCGCAACGCTCGCGCCGCAGCAACCATGTTCGACAGCGCAGCCTCCGTCTCCGGCCAGCCGCGCGTCTTGAGGCCGCAGTCCGGGTTGATCCACAGGTTGGCAGCCGGCACGACGGCCGCCGCCTTGCGCATCAGCCGCACCATCTCGTCGGTCGTGGGCACGCGCGGCGAGTGGATGTCGTAGACACCGGGGCCGATCTCGTTCGGATACTTGAAGTCGCCGAAGCCGCGCAGCAGCTCCATGTCGGAGCGACTGGTCTCGATGGTGATCACGTCCGCATCCATCGCGGCGATCTCCGGCAGGATGGCGTTGAACTCCGAATAGCACATGTGGGTGTGGATCTGCGTGCGGTCGGCCACGCCCGAGGCGCTGATGCGAAACGAGCGCGTGGCGCCTTCCAGGTAGCTCTTCCAGCCCGCGCGGCGCAGCGGCAGGCCTTCGCGGATGGCCGGCTCGTCGATCTGGATGATGCCGATGCCGGCCTTCTCCAGGTCCACCACCTCGTCGCGGATGGCCCACGCGATCTGCTCGGTGGTGACGCTGCGCGGCTGGTCGTCGCGCACGAAGGACCATTGCAGGATGGTGACGGGGCCGGTGAGCATGCCCTTCATCGGCAGCTTCGTCAGGCTCTGGGCATAGGCGGTCCATTCGACAGTCATTGCTGCCGGACGAGCCACGTCGCCATAGATGATCGGCGGCTTCACGCAGCGCGAACCGTAGGACTGCACCCAGCCGTGGGTGGTGAAGGCGAAGCCGTCGAGTTGCTCGCCGAAGTACTCGACCATGTCGTTGCGCTCGGCCTCGCCGTGCACCAGGACGTCGATGCCCAGCGCTTCCTGCTTGCGCACGGCCAAGGCGATCTCGGCCTTCATCTTTTCGGCATAGGTGGTGGCGTCGAGTTCGCCGCGCTTGAAGGCGGCGCGGGCTGCGCGGATCGCAGCGGTCTGGGGGAAGGATCCGATGGTGGTCGTGGGCAAGGGAGGCAGCGCGAAGCGGGCGCGCTGCGCGGCCTGGCGCTTTGCAAAGCCGGAATTGCGGCGATCGTCGCTGGTCACGCTGCGCGCAATGCGCAGGCCGACATCGGCGCGGTGCACACGCGGGCTCGCACGGCGGGCGGCCACCGCGGTGCGGGCGGCGATCAGCTCGGCCTCCACGGCGTTTTCCTCGCCGTCCAGCGCGGCGCGCAGCACGCGCAGCTCATCGAGCTTTTCCACGGCAAAGGCCAGCCAGGGCTTCACTTCCGCATCGAGCCGGGTCTCGCCCGCCAGGCTGAAGGGCACGTGCAGCAGCGAGCACGACGGCGCGATCCACAGCTCACCCCGATGCTTCGCGGTCACCGGCCCCAGGCGCGCGAGCGCGGCGTCCAGGTCGGTGCGCCAGATGTTGCGGCCGTCCACGATGCCGACCGAGAGCACCTTGTGCGCTGGCAACCAGTCGGCCACGCTGGTGAGCTCGGCCGGCGCGCGCACCGCATCCACGTGCAGGCCGGCCACCGGAAGCTGGCAGGCCAAACGCAGGTTATCCGACAGCGGAGAGAAATAGGTGGCGAGCAGCAGCTTGGGCGCGCTGCGGGCGAGCTGCCAGTAGCTCCGCTCGAAGGCGTTGCGCCAGGCGTCGGGCAGGTCCAGGCCGAGGATCGGTTCGTCGATCTGCACCCATTCGACGCCCAGCGACTTGAGCCTGGCCAGCACCTGCTCGTAGACCGGCAGCAGCGAATCCAGCAGCGTGAAGCGATTGAAGCCAGGCTGCTTTTCCTTGCCGAGCCAAAGGAAGCTCAGCGGCCCGAGCAGCACCGCCTTGACCTTGTGGCCGAGCTTCTGGGCCTGGGCAACTTCATTGAACAGCCGCACCGAGGCCAGGCTGAAGCGCGTGTAGGCGCTGAACTCCGGCACGAGGTAGTGGTAGTTGGTGTCGAACCACTTGGTCATCTCCAGCGCAAAGGTCGCGTGGCTGCCGTGCGTGCAGCCTTCGTGGCCGGCCTCGTCGGCCACGCCGCGCGCCATCGTGAAGTAGCGGGCCAGTTCGGGCTCGTCACCCGGAAAGTCGAAGCGCGGAGGCTCGCAACCCAGCATCTGGATGTGATTGGCAACATGGTCGTAGAAAGCAAAGTCGCCGACCGTCACGAAGTCCAGGCCGGCATCGCCCTGCGCCTGCCAGCGGCGTGCGCGCAGCTCGGCGCCAACGGCTTCGAGGCCAGCGGCATCGATCTCGCCGCGCCAGTGCTTTTCGAGGGCGAACTTCAGTTCGCGTTGGGCGCCCATTCGTGGGAAGCCGAGGGTGTGTGTACGTGTCATCCGTCGATCATCCCGTGCCATGCAATATGATTCAAACGAAACTTATTGCCAATCAACGTGAAATTGATTCAAGATGCAGTCGATCCTCGAAATCCGCCACCTGCGCACCCTGGCCGCCTTGCGTGACACCGGCAGCCTGGTGCGCGCGGCGCAGATGCTCAACCTGACGCAGTCGGCGCTGTCGCACCAGGTCAAGCTGCTCGAAGAACACTTCGGCATGCCATTGTTCGAGCGCAAGTCGGTGCCGCCGCAGTTCAGCGGTGCGGGCCAGCGCATCCTGCAATTGGCCGATACCACGCTCGCGCTGGTCGACGAGGCGGAGCGGGACGTCGCCCGCCTGGCGCAGGGCGCCGACGGGCAACTGCGCATCGTGGTCGAGTGCCACACCTGCTTCGACTGGTTGATGCCGGCGATGGACGAGTTCCGCAGCCGCTGGCCCGAGATCGAACTGGACATCGTCTCGGGCTTTCATCCGGACCCGATCGCGCTGGTGTTGCAGGACCGGGCCGAGGTGGCGATCGTGTCGGAACAGGATGCGGACGAGGTAGTCGACTACCACCCGCTGTTCCGCTTCGAGATCGTGGCGCTGCTGGCCAACGACCATCCGCTGGCCGCGAAGGAATACCTCACGGCCCGGCATTTCGCCGACCAGACGCTGATCACCTACCCGGTGCCCGACGACATGCTCGACATCGTGCGCCAGGTCCTGGCGCCGGCGGGCGTCGAGCCCCTGCACCGCCGCACCACCGAACTCACGGTCGCCATGCTGCAACTGGTGGCCAGCGGCCGCGGTGTCGCGACCTTGCCCTTGTGGGCGGTCCAGGGCTATCTGGAGTGCGGCTATGTCACGGCCAGGCCGGTGGGGCGCAAGGGCCTGACGGGCGAGCTGCACATGGCTTGCAGTTCGGCGACTTCGAGCCGCCCCTGGGCTGACGACTTCGTGCGCATCACGCGCGAGACCTGCTTCAAGACATTGCCGGGCATCGAGTTGCTGTAACGGAGCCGACAGATCAAGGTCGGCTTCGATTCGGAACCGGCCTGCGGCGCAAGTGCCACAATTTACCCATGAGCCAGACCCCGCGCGTAGCCATCCAGACACACGACTTTGACTTGGCCGCCGAGGTGGCACTCCTGCGTGGCACCGATACGCGCGTGGGCGCGGTCTGCGCTTTCGTCGGCACGGTGCGCGACCGCAACGACGGATCGGCTGTGGCCTCGATGGAGTTGGAGCATTACCCCGGCATGACCGAGAAGGCGATCGAAGCCATGATCGACGAGGCGCAGCGCCGCTTCGACGTCCTTGGCGCGCGCGTGGTGCATCGCGTGGGCCTGATGCAGCCGCTGGACCAGATCATGATGGTGGCGGTCGTCTCGGCGCACCGCGGCCAGAGCTTCGAGGCCTGCGAGTTCCTGATGGACTACCTGAAGACCCAGGCGCCGTTCTGGAAGAAGGAACAAACGCCCGAAGGCGCCCGTTGGGTCGATGCGCGCGTGGCCGACGACAAGGCGTTGGCACGCTGGGGCATCGACGCTGCCAACGCGGAGAAGGCGTGAATCTTTCTATCGTGGACTCCGATCCCGGGTCTGCGGCGTTGGCTCCGGCATCACAAGCGCTTCCGCGCATACGCGCTCTGGATCAGGGAGCCACAGTGCTGGAGCCCGCGATCGTCGCGCCTTCGGCAGCGCACGCCGCCGCCTGCGGCGCGCCGGCGGCACGGGCCTTGGCGACCTCGTCGCGCGCCGCTGCCAGCTGCGCGTTGAACACCGCGTTGCTGTGCAGGCGCGCCACCGTGGCGGACCCGACCAGTCGGCCGGCCTCGATGTCGCTCTGCCAGTGAACGCCGCAGATGGCGCGGCTTTGCGAGAACGCGCGGCCGCGCTGCAGGATCGCATCAGCGCGATCGGGCGCGACTTCCGCCAGCACCAGCGCCCAGCCCCAGCCGACGGACGAGTGGCCGGACGGGTACGAACCATCCTTGGCCAGAAAGGCTTCTTCCTTCGGCGTGCAGCTCGCGGTCTTGTAGACGACAAAAGGCCGCGTGCGCACGTACTTGTCCTTGGCCTTGTAGGTCGCCAGGCCGGCGTCGGTCAGCGTGCGGCGCAGCAGCATGCTGAGGTTGGGCGTGCCTTGCTCGGAAATCTGTACGCCCAGGGCGCATGAGAAGACCGACGCGGCTTCGGGGAAATGCAGGTTCGCATCCGACACGGCCATGGCGCCGCGCGGCGTGCCCTGCAGCTTGGTGAGGTTGCGGAAGGTGGCGGTGTCGGCGGCGTAGGCCGGCGAATCCGCGGCGGGCGGGGCCGGGAGCAATGCGAGGCTGTCGGGCAACTCGGCGGGCGCGAGGTAGCCCTTGAGGTAGCCGGTGCCGGCGCGCAGTTCGCCCACCTCGGCAGCCGATGTGGGCGCGACGACGCGCGGTGACGTGGTGCATGCGCCGGCCAGCAGCGCGACGGCCAGGGTGGCCGTCAACGTCTTGATCTCCATGGATGTCTCCTCCTTTTTTTTCGGGAGCGCCATGGTAACGGTACAGCTACAGCGCCTTGAAGCCGCTCGCCTGGATGATGCGCTCCCACGACTGCGTGTAGGTGCGCACGCGGCCCGAGAACTGCCCTTGCGGTTCATAGCCCACGCTGAGACCCATGTTTGTGAGCTTGTCGCGCACGTCGGGCATGGCCAGGACTTTCTGCAACGCCGTGCCGAAACGGTCGATGAAGGCCTGCGGCGTGCCGACCGGCGCGAAAACGCCGTAGTACGGCAGGTCGTTGAGGTTGGCGAAGCCCAGTTCCGTGAAGGTCGGCACCTGCGGCAGCAAGACCTGGCGCCTGGCGCCGATGGTGGCGACGATGCGGACCTTGCCGGCGCGATGGTTCTCGATGAAGTCCGGCACCGACGCGATGCCGGCGCTGATCTGGTTGCCCAGCATGTCCGCGGTCATGGGGGCGCTGCCGCGGTAGGGCGCCGACTGGATGTCGAGCTTCGATTTCTCCGCGATCATCTTGACCAGGAACTCCGGGATCGAGGCGGGGGCGGGAATGCCGATGGTGTCCTTGCCGCCCTTCTGGGTCTTGACCCATTTCAGGTATTCATCAAAGGTCTTTGCCGGCGTACCGCCAGAGACGGCCAGCACGTTGGCGAAGGTGGCGAATCCGGCCACGGGCACGAAGTCGGTAGCCGGGTTGAAGCCGGGGTTCTTCACCACTTGCGGAAGGATCGAGATGGTGTGGTCGTGCGACAGCAGCAGCGTGTGGCCGTCGGCCGGCGAGGCCTTGAGCGCCTGCGCGGCAATCTGTCCGCCAGCGCCGGCACGGTTCTCGACGACGATCGGCACGCCGAGTTCGTCCTTGAGCTTTTCGCCGAGCATGCGGGCGATGGCGTCGGTGCCGGCGCCGGCCGGAAAGCCGACGAGAAGACGGATCGGCGTGCCGCCTTGCGCCTGGGCGAGGCCCGAGAACGCAGTGAACGCAGCCAGCGCCACCGCGCTGCGCACGCCGCGCGACAGGACACCTCGTCTTGAAAAGAACATGATCGACTCCAGAGCAGTGATTTGAGGAAAGTCGGCGGCCGGGCGAGATTTGCCCTTGAATCGCCGCGCAACAGTCCTATTTTGAATGCAGGAATCAAGCCATGCGCCAAGACAAACTCACCACCAAATTCCAGGAAGCCCTCGGCGACGCCCAGTCGCTCGCCCTCGGCAATGACAACGCCTACATCGAGCCGGTGCACCTGCTGCTCGCGATGCTGCGCCAGGACGAAGGTCCGCGCGCGGTGCTCGAACGCGCCGGCGCCAACGTGCCGGGCCTCGTACAGGCTGCAGAAGCCGCGATCAAGAAACTGCCGCAGGTGCAGGGGCACGACGTCGTGCAGGTCGGGCCGGACCTCAACAAGCTGCTGCAAGCCACCGAGAAGGAAGCGATCAAGCGCAACGACCAGTTCATTGCCGGAGAACTCTTCCTGCTCGCGGTGGCCGACAGCAAGGCCGAGATCGGCAATCTCGCGCGCAGCAACGGACTCACGCGCAAATCGCTCGAAGCCGCGATCGAAGCGGTGCGCGGCGGGCAGGGCGTCAACAGCGCCGATGCCGAAGGCCAGCGTGAAGCCCTCAAGAAATACTGCATGGACCTGACCGAGCGCGCGCGCTTGGGCAAGCTCGACCCGGTGATCGGCCGCGACGAGGAAATCCGCCGCGCCATCCAGGTGCTGCAACGCCGCACCAAGAACAACCCCGTGCTCATCGGCGAACCCGGCGTGGGCAAGACCGCCATCGTCGAAGGGCTGGCGCAGCGCATCGTCGCGGGCGAGGTGCCCGAGTCGCTGAAGGGCAAGCGCGTGCTGTCGCTCGACATGGCCGCGCTGCTGGCCGGTGCCAAGTTCCGCGGCGAATTCGAGGAGCGCCTGAAGACGGTGCTGAACGAACTAGCGAAGGACGAAGGCCAGACCATCGTCTTCATCGACGAACTGCACACCATGGTCGGTGCCGGCAAGGCCGAAGGCGCGATGGACGCGGGCAACATGCTCAAGCCGGCGCTGGCGCGCGGCGAACTGCATTGCGTCGGCGCCACCACGCTCGACGAATACCGCAAGTACATCGAGAAGGACGCCGCGCTGGAACGCCGCTTCCAGAAGATCATCGTCGGCGAGCCGAGCGTGGAGGCGACCATCGCCATCCTGCGCGGGCTGCAGGAAAAATACGAGTTGCACCACGGCGTGCAGATCACCGACCCGGCCATCGTCGCTGCGGCCGAGCTGAGCGACCGCTACGTCACCGACCGCTTCCTGCCCGACAAGGCCATCGACCTGATCGACGAGGCCGCGGCCAAGATCAAGATCGAGATGGACTCCAAGCCCGAGGTCATGGACCGGCTCGACCGCCGCCTGATCCAGTTGCAGATCGAGCGCGAAGCCGTGCGCCGCGAGAAGGACGAGGCCTCGCAGAAGCGGCTCGGCCTGATCGAGGAAGAGATCGTCAGGCTGCAGAAAGAGATCGCCGACTACGACGAGATCTGGCAGGCCGAGAAGGCGCAAGCCCAGGGCAGCGCGCACATCCGCGAGGACATCGACAAGATCAAGTTCCAGATCGCCGAATTCACCAGCAAGGGTGATTTCAACCGCGTCGCCGAACTGCAATACGGGCAGCTTCCAGCGCTCGAAAAGCGCCTGAAGGAAGCCGAAGCGAGCGAGGCGAAGAAGGGCACCGCGAGCGCGCCGAAACTGCTGCGCACGCAGGTCGGCGCGGAAGAGATCGCGGAGGTCGTCGCGCGTGCCACCGGCATTCCCGTGGCCAAGCTGATGCAGGGCGAGCGCGACAAGCTGCTCGTGATGGAAGGCAAGCTGCACGAACGCGTGGTCGGGCAGGACGAGGCCATTGGCGCCGTCGCGAATGCCATCCGTCGCTCGCGCTCCGGCCTGAGCGATCCGAACCGTCCGACCGGCTCCTTCCTGTTCCTCGGCCCGACGGGCGTGGGCAAGACCGAGCTGTGCAAGGCGCTCGCAGGCTTCCTGTTCGACGCCGAAGACCACCTCATCCGCATCGACATGAGCGAGTTCATGGAGAAGCATTCGGTGGCGCGCCTGATCGGTGCGCCGCCCGGCTACGTGGGCTACGAGGAGGGCGGCTACCTGACCGAGGCCGTGCGGCGCAAGCCCTACAGCGTGGTGCTTCTCGATGAAGTGGAGAAGGCGCATCCGGACGTCTTCAACGTGCTGCTGCAAGTGCTCGACGATGGCCGCCTGACCGATGGCCAAGGGCGCACCGTGAACTTCAAGAACACGGTGATCGTGATGACCAGCAACATCGGTTCGCCCATCATCCAGGCGATGGTGGGCAAGCCGTACGATGAGATCAAGGACGCGGTGTGGGACGAGTTGAAGAACTACTTCCGTCCCGAGTTCCTGAACCGCATCGACGAGACGGTGGTGTTCCACGCGCTCGACGCTAAGAACATCGAGGCCATCGCGGCGATCCAGCTCAAGGTGCTGCAGGCGCGTCTGGCGAAGATGGACCTGGGACTGGAAGTGTCCGCTGCCGCACTGGCGGAAATTGCCAAGGTCGGCTTCGATCCGGTGTTCGGTGCGCGGCCGCTCAAGCGGGCGATCCAGCAGCGCATCGAGAACCCGTTGTCGAAGCTGCTGCTCGACGGCAGTTTCGGGCCGAAGGACACGATCCACGTGACGACCGACACGATCCATTCGCCGGGTGTGTTTCAGTTTGCGAAGTCGGAGGAACCAACCGACGAGGTGGTAGCCTAAGTGCCGATGCTGACCTTTCTACTGCGCGTGATCCTGTTTTGCATGGGGCTGGTGCTGGCCGCTAGCCTCGCCGTGGCCGTGCTGTTTTTGGCCGCGCTGTGGATCATGGGGTACGTGTGGGCCCGCATCACCGGAAAGCCGGTGAGGCCGTGGGTGATGCGATTCAATCCGGGCAGCGGCTTCGACCGTTTCCGCCAGGCCACGAAGCCGCCGGAGCCCAATGCCGCCGACGTGGTGAATGCGCGGGCACGCGGCGAGTCGGTGGAGCAACCGGCGCGCATCGTTCGCGGCGCGGCCGGCGACGTGACCGACGTGATGCCGAAGACGCCGTCGAACCGCTGATCCTCCTTCACGGTACGCGCAAACCTGCGGCCGGTTGCGCGTTGCTGGCGCCTGCGAAAATCGCCGCCTGAGAAAGTAGATGTCGAACAAGTCCCCGGCGGGGCTTTCAGCGTCTCCCTCACCCGATTTTCATAACCAGGAGCTTTTCTCATGAGCACTCGCGACATCTTCGTGGTCGGCACCGCCCGCACCGCCATCGGCACCTTCGGCGGTTCGCTGAAGGACGTTCCCAACACCCAGCTCGCCACCACTGCCGTCAAGGCCGCCATCGAGCGCAGCGGCGTGGCAGCGGACGCCATCGGCCACGTGGTGATGGGCAACGTCATCCCGACCGACGTCAAGGACGCCTACCTCAGCCGCGTGGCCGCCATCGATGCGGGCTGCCCCATCGAGACGCCGGCCTTCAACGTCAACCGCCTTTGCGGCTCGGGCCTGCAGGCCATCGTGTCGGCGGCGCAAGCCATC
>NZ_JAAVVD010000109.1:0-585 GCF_018449755.1 Variovorax sp. dw_954
TCGTTGCTGCGGGTCTGACCTTTGAAGCTGGTGCTGCCGGTCGAGTCGTTGCCCGCATCATCATCGCTGCCGTCCTTGCGCACGAAGCTCCTGTGGCTGGCCCACGCCTGGATAAGGGTGCCATCGACGCTGAAATGTTCTCCCGACAGCCAGCCTTTGCGACCAGCTGTCTCGACGATGTGGTTGAACAGTTCGATGATGGCGTCATGCTCGATCAGGCGTTCGCGGTTCTTGGTGAAAGACGCTGGGAACCCAGACCGCATCGTCCATGGCCAGGCCGATGAACCAGCGAAACAGGAGGTTGTATTGAGTCTGCTCCATGAGTTGGCGCTCCGAGCGAACGCTGAAGAAGATCTGCAGCAGCATCGCGCGCAGCAGCTTCTCTGGAGCGATGCTGGGGCGCCCGCCCTTGATGTCGGCCTCGTACATGCCGGCGAACAAGTCGTCCATCTTGAGCAGCGCTTCATTGACCATCGCGCGGATAGGACGCAGCGGGTGATTGGCGGGTACGAAGTCCTCCAGGCGGCGCATCGTGAACAAGCTCTCGGTGAAGGTATCGGCTCCGCGCATCGTCTGGGGTCTTGG
>NZ_JAAVVD010000110.1:0-553 GCF_018449755.1 Variovorax sp. dw_954
GCGCCTGGTCTTCGTCTTCAGCCAGGACTTCACCGTCTTCGGCGGGGCGCTCAGCGAGGCGCATGCCGAGAAGATCTGCAAGGTGATGGACCAGGCCATGAAGGTCGGCGCGCCGGTCATCGGCCTGAACGACTCGGGCGGCGCGCGCATCCAGGAAGGTGTCGCTTCGCTCGGCGGCTATGCCGAGGTGTTCCAGCGCAACGTGATGGCCTCGGGCGTGGTGCCGCAGATCAGCATGATCATGGGGCCGTGCGCGGGCGGCGCCGTGTACTCGCCGGCCATGACCGACTTCATCTTCATGGTGAAGGACTCCAGCTACATGTTCGTCACCGGCCCCGAGGTGGTGAAGACCGTGACGCACGAGGACGTGACCGCAGAGGAACTGGGTGGTGCCTCCACCCACACCACCAAGAGCGGCGTGGCCGACATGGCCTTCGAGAACGATGTCGAGGCGCTGATGATGCTGCGCCGCCTGTACAACTACCTGCCGCTCAACAACCGCGAGAAGCCGCCCGTGCGCCCCAGCGGCGACCCGGCCGAGCGCGCCGACCTG
>NZ_JAAVVD010000111.1:0-553 GCF_018449755.1 Variovorax sp. dw_954
CCGCCTGGTCTTCGTCTTCAGCCAGGACTTCACCGTCTTCGGCGGTGCGCTCAGCGAGGCGCATGCCGAGAAGATCTGCAAGGTGATGGACCAGGCCATGAAGGTCGGCGCGCCGGTGATCGGCCTGAACGACTCGGGCGGCGCGCGCATCCAGGAAGGCGTGGCATCGCTCGGCGGCTATGCCGAGGTGTTCCAGCGCAACGTGATGGCCTCCGGCGTGGTGCCGCAGATCAGCATGATCATGGGTCCCTGCGCCGGTGGTGCGGTGTATTCGCCGGCCATGACCGACTTCATCTTCATGGTCAAGGATTCGAGCTACATGTTCGTCACCGGCCCCGAGGTGGTGAAGACCGTGACGCACGAGGACGTGACAGCCGAGGAACTGGGCGGCGCATCGACCCACACCACCAAGAGCGGCGTGGCCGACATGGCCTTCGAGAACGATGTCGAGGCGCTGATGATGTTGCGCCGGCTCTACAACTACCTGCCGCTGAACAACCGCGAGAAGCCGCCCGTGCGCCCCAGCGGCGACCCGGCCGAGCGCGCGGATCTC
>NZ_JAAVVD010000112.1:0-530 GCF_018449755.1 Variovorax sp. dw_954
TGCGCGTAGCCGACCAGCCGGGCCAGCGGCTTCAGTCCCAGCGCCTGCACGCGCGAACCCTCGGCCAGCACGATGGCGGCCGCGCCGTCGTTGATGCCCGAGGCGTTGCCGGCGGTGACCAGGCCGTCCTTCTTGAACGCCGGCTTCATCTTGGCGAGCGTCTCAAGCGTGGTGTCGGCGCGCACATGCTCGTCGGTGTCGAACAGCACGACGCCCTTGCGGGTCTTCACCTCGACCGGGACGATCTGTTCCTTGAAGCGGCCCGCGGCAATGGCGGCGGCGGCGCGCTGCTGGCTCAGCACGGCCAGCGCATCCTGCTGGTCACGCGTGATGCCGTGGCGCGCCGCGACGTTCTCCGCCGTGATGCCCATGTGCATCTTTTCCCACGGGTCGTGCAGGATGCCGAGCATGTAGTCGACCAGCACCGCATCGCCCATGCGCGCGCCATAGCGGGCCGAGGTGTCGAAGTACGGGCCGCGGCTCATCGATTCCGAGCCGGCGCCGATCGCGACGTCGCAATCGCCCAGCGC
>NZ_JAAVVD010000113.1:0-520 GCF_018449755.1 Variovorax sp. dw_954
GCAGTGTTCCATTCTGTTTGGAGCTTAAGCGGCGGTTTGCGCGAATGACCTTCTGCAAGATGTCGCGGGCGCTCTTGGTCCAGATGAATGGCTTGGGGTTGATGTTGTGATGAGCGACGTATTCGTCGATGGCCTGGACGAGTTCGGGCACGCTGGTGAACACTCCCCGGCGCAATCGCTCGGTGGTGATGTCGCGGAAGAACCGCTCGACCATGTTCAGCCACGACGCCGAGGTGGGCGTGAAGTGCATGGTGAATCGGGGATGCTTGGCCAGCCACGCCTGCACGGCCGGATGCTTGTGCGTGGCGTAGTTGTCGGCGATCAGATGCAGCGACTTGCCTTTGGGTGTCTCGCGATCGATCTGGCGCAAAAACTTCAGCCACTCGACGTGGGTATGGCGCTGCTGGCACTGCCCGATGACCTGACCGTCCAGCACGTTGAGCGCGGCGAACAATGTGGTCGTTCCATGGCGCTTGTAGTCGTGCGTCATGGTGGCCGCACGCCCCTTCTTCAGCGGCAA
>NZ_JAAVVD010000114.1:0-514 GCF_018449755.1 Variovorax sp. dw_954
GCGCGAGCGATCGGCGTGGCGCCTCCGCCACGATATGGTTGAAGTGCTGGCGCCGGACCGACTTGCGGCACTACGATGGCGCGATGCGAAGCGCGCAGTGCCGAGCCCTGATGTTCAATAATTTCTTCATCGCGACGACCCTTGCGGGCGCGATGGCGATGGCAAGCCTGAGCCCCTTAGCCCATGCGCAAACCCAAGGCGTTGCGCCGCTGCACGGCGAGCAGCAGGAGGCCGACTACCGCGTGATCGCGGCACGCTGCGGGACTCCAGTATTCGAGAAAGCATTTACCCGCCGATCGAGAGCCGCCGTTGTCGCGGGACTGGTGTCTCCGAATCGCGAGGCGGCGAGCGTCGAGAAGACGATCACGGCGCTCAGGCGCAGCCCCCTCGTGCTGGTGACCGCATCCACTGAATGTCCGGCACAACTGGCACAACTTGAGGCGATCCAAAAGCAGCGCAGCGGACTTGTGACGCGCTCGCGAGCATCGACGTCACGGCCATAGACGACACCGCA
>NZ_JAAVVD010000115.1:0-458 GCF_018449755.1 Variovorax sp. dw_954
AGCGAATGGTGCCGGTTGCACGCGGCCGTCTGCGCCATCTGCGTGATCAATGCCTGGGTATAGCGCAGCAGCAGGTGCAGCACCGGGCCGGCCCGGTTGAACTCCTTTTTCATGAGATTTGCCTTCAATCGGAACCCATGGCCGGCGCTCTGGACCACGGCGCGACTGGGCGTAGATTCGCCGCCCATGAAGAGCGAGATACCGACGATGCCCTCGTTGCCCACCACCGCGATCTCGGCCGAGGCACCGCTTTCCATCACGTACAGCAACGACACGATCGAGGTGGTCGGAAAGTACACGTGGCTCAGCGCCCTGCCCGATTCGTAGAGCACCTGTCCCAATGGCATGTCGACCGATTCGAGTTCCGGGAACCACCGCTTCCGCTCGGCGTCGGGCAATGTGCACAGCAAGTGGTTATCCAGGGGGTCGGGGGACTTGGGCATAACGCAACTCCGCAA
>NZ_JAAVVD010000116.1:0-456 GCF_018449755.1 Variovorax sp. dw_954
CTTCGTCAACGGCTCGCGCGGCGCCATCGTGCAGGAAGCGGCATTGCTCGACGCGCTCGACAGCGGCCACCTGCGCGCGGCCGGCCTCGATGTGTTCGCGGTCGAGCCACTGCAGCAGGATTCGCGGCTGCGCACGCATCCGAAGGTGACGCCGCTGCCGCACATCGGCTCCGCGACGCACGAGACGCGCCGCGCCATGGCCGAGCTTGCCACCGACAATCTCCTGAAGGTCCTCGCCGGGCAGAAGCCGGTTGCCGCATTCGATCTTTCCAAGGTGTAGCCATGCCCAGTTCCATCCCCACGCTGTGCGGCTCGCTCGCGGGCCAGCCCTTCACCTTCAACGTCAAGGTCCACAACGCCGCGTACCGCGAACTGGGCCTGGACTACACCTTCGTGTGCTTCGGCATCGACGATGCGGCCGGCGGCGTACAGGCCATGCGCACGCTCGGCATCCGC
>NZ_JAAVVD010000117.1:0-456 GCF_018449755.1 Variovorax sp. dw_954
TTTCGTCAACGGCTCGCGCGGCGCCATCGTGCAGGAAGCGGCATTGCTCGACGCGCTCGACAGCGGCCAGTTGCGTGCGGCGGGCCTCGATGTGTTCGCGGTCGAACCCCTGCCGCAGCACTCTCGGCTGCGCACGCATCCGAAGGTGACGCCGTTGCCGCACATCGGCTCCGCGACGCACGAGACGCGCCGCGCCATGGCCGAGCTTGCCACCGACAATCTCCTGAAGGGCCTGGCCGGGCAGAAGCCGGTTGCCGCGTTCGATCTTTCCAAGGTGTAGCCATGCCCAGTTCCATCCCCACGTTGTGCGGCTCGCTTGCGGGCCAGCCCTTCACATTCAACGTCAAGGTCCACAACGCCGCGTACCGCGAACTGGGCCTGGACTACACCTTCGTGTGCTTCGGCATCGACGATGCGGCCGGCGGCGTACAGGCCATGCGCACGCTCGGCATCCGT
>NZ_JAAVVD010000118.1:0-439 GCF_018449755.1 Variovorax sp. dw_954
CGCCACACCCACTTCGATCAGCACATGGCTCGGCGGCGTGAAGCGGCAGATCTGCCAGCGGTCGACCGGGACGTCGTCGGCCAGGTGGTTGCCCCGCAGCGCCATGCGCCAGAACGGCGGCGCCATGATGTTCTCCATGTAGCGCGCGGTAGTGACCACGTCGCCCTCCGTCACGGTCTTGGTCGGCGTCTCGTCGATCTCGGGCTGACCGATGCTGGAGGAATGCACGTAGGTCTCGTGCGTCAGGTCCATCAAGTTGTCGATCATCAGGCGGTAGTCGCAGTGGATGTGGTACAGCCCGCCGCCGTAGGCCCAGTCCGGGCTGTCCGCCCATTCGAGCGGGTGCAGTGCGCTTTCGTCGGCGCGTGCCGGATCGCCGGGCCAGACCCAGATGAAACCGTGGCGCTCGATCACCGGGTAGGTGCGGATCGCCGGGAAA